>DATHEN010001367.1:0-6968 GCA_035318565.1 Polyangiaceae bacterium | reverse complement strand
CACCCTGATCGAGCGCGGCGAACAAGCGTTGGATCAGCTCGCGATCCGCGGCCTGGTTCTGCTCGATGCGCGTCGTCTCTTCCATCAGCCTGTTGCCGATGGCGCGCGCGTCGGCGTTGCCGTTGAAGGCGCGCGAAATCGCCGCGCGCACCTGCCCGAACATCTTGGGCCGGCCGAGCCGGAGCGCGCTCTCGAACCAGACCCGGATGTCCGCCGGGTTCTTGGCGGACGTGATGTGATTGAGCTGCGTGTTCCACGTATCCTGGTTGGCGATCACGTCGCGCACGGCGAGCGAGAGCGGCAGATAGCCCGAGCGCATCAGGTGCGCCTCCTCCGCCGCCTGGCGCTGCGCGACCACGCCCCAGCCGGCCGTCAACACGAACGCCGCCGTAACCAACGCGTACGTGAAGAGAACCCGTCCTGCGACCGACTTCTGCCGCGGACGTTGCCAGGGCGCCATCAGCTCTTGGCCGACAGCTTGGAAGTCGGCGACTTGCTGGAGCTGCGCGTGCCACGTGACGGCGCGGGTCCGTCCGTGTCCTTCGGAGCCGCCACCTGCTGCGGCAGCCTGAGCTCGAACGTAGCGCCCTGCTCGCTCGAGCGCACTTCTACACGACCGCCGTGCTCGTCCGCGATCTTCTTGACGATCGCCAGACCGAGGCCCGTACCGCCCTCTTTGCCAGCCGTCACGAACGACTGAAACAAGCGGCCCTCGATTTCCTTGGGAATGCCGGGACCGTTGTCGCTGACCAGAATCACGAGATCACTGCCCTGCATGCGCGCGTCGATGAAGAGCTTTCCACCTCGCTCGGCCATCGCCTCGATCGCGTTCCGAGCCAGGTTGTGAATCGCGCGCGCAAGGCGGTGTTCGTCGAAGCGCGCGACCACCTTGGTGTCTACGCTCACGGAGAGTTCGATCGGCCTGCTTTCGATCTCGAGCTCGAGTTGGCGCGTGATGTCCGCGAAAAACTTCTTCAGATAAACCTTGCGCACGAACACGTTGCGCTCGCCGCGCGCGAACTCGAGCACTTCGCGCTGCATGGAAGTGAGCAGGTCGAATTGCTTCAAGATCTCTTCCGCGTACTCGGAGCGCTTCTCCTGATCGACGGTGTCTTGCATCAGTTGCACGTAGCCGCTGATCACGGTCATGGGCGTCTTGAAATCGTGGATGACCTGCGAGAGCAGCCGGCCGATCGTCGTCAGGCGCTCGCCGCGCTCGCGGGCCGCGCTCGCCTGAAAGAGCCGGACGGCCGTGGCCACGTTGGCCGAAACCAGCCTGAGCAGCGCGACGTCTTCGTCGCTGAAGGGGCGGCCCGCGCGCTTCGAGAACAGCCCGAGCGCGCCGATCGCACGTCCGTCTCCCTCGAGGGGCAGCGCCGCGATCGACGTGACCGGAAAGGAGTAACGGCCTTCGACCCGCTCGTTCCAGCGCCGATCTCCGCTGGCATTCGCGAGCTCGAACGGCTCTCCGCCCGCCATCACGGCAGCCAGAAAACCTTCCCCGGCCTTGACTCCGAAGCGCTCGAGATCTTCGGAACGCTCGCTGTCATACACGTACTGCACCAAATCGCCGGTCTCGTCCTCGGCGAGGAGCACGGCGGCGCCGCGCGCCTCGCAAGCGCGTGCCAACTGGCCGAGCGCGGCACTCACGAGCGTGTCCACCGAGCTCGCGCGCGCGGTCGCGCGTTCGAGGTCGAACAGGAGCTCGAGATCTTGTACGCGCCGCTCGAGCTGCTCTTTAGTGTCCAGCAGCTGTTTGTTCTTTTGAATCAGCGACAGAAACAGGCGCGAGTTGTCGATGGCCACGGCGGCCTGCGTGGACAGCGCGCTCAGAATGGCCTCGTCCTCGCTGCTGAACTCCAGGCCGCGCCGTTTGTTGAGCACCTGGATCACGCCGATGGTGCGTCCCAGGTGATTCTTGAGCGGAGCGGCCAACATACTCGTGGTTCGGTAGCCCGTCAGGGTGTCCCACTCGCGCTCGAAGCGCGGGTCCTCGTAGGCGTCCTTCACGCGGATCGCCTTGCCCGTCTGAGCCACCGTGCCGGCGATGCCGTGCCCCAGCTTGATGCGGATCGAGCGCACTTGCTGGCCGACGACCAGACGGCTGACCAGCTCTTTGCGCGCTTCATCCAGGAGGTACAAGGTGGCTCGGTCGGCCTCTACCAGCTCGGTGAGCTTGCCCAGGATGAGCTCGAGGAGGTCGTCCAGGTCGAGCGTGGTGCCGAGCGCATTGCCGACTTCACGTAACGCACGCGAAATACGTTCCTCGCGCGCCAGGGCCGCCTCGAGCTCTGCCACGCGGCGCTCGAGCAGAGCGGACCCTGCCTGTACGTTGAAGCTCACTGGGCCGATCGAATCATGGAAGGTCCGACATTTCCACGGGCGAGTTGCCGAGCGGCGCACGGTTCGCTACGAAGGACGACGCATGGCGCTCAAGCAGCTTTTGCTAGTCGTGAAGGGGCGCGTCCAAGGCGTGTATTTCCGAGCATCGACGCAACGCGAAGCGAAGCGACTCGGGCTTTCGGGCTGGGTGAAGAACCGGCCGGACGGTACAGTGGAGATCTTGGCCGAGGGCGAGGAGCTCGCGATTCGCGAGCTTTACGGCTGGGCTCAAAAGGGGCCGAGCGCGGCCCGCGTGGACCGCGTGGACACGCGCTGGCGCAGCTTCACGGGTGAATACGCGGATTTTCGTATCGTGGACTGATGCCACGGGCACGCGCGAACGGCTTGACGCGCTACGCGCGCATCGCGGCCATGACAACTATGACAGCAATGTCAGCGCCCGCCCTGGCGGCGCCCGGCCCGAGCGCGAGCGCCGGGGCTGCGGCAGTGACGAAGTCGCAGCAAACGCTTGACGGAACGCGCATCCCCAAGAACCGCCCGCCGCTGCCACCTTTGCCCAAGGCGCCGAGCCGCGAGCTGCCAAAGCCCGACCCGAACGACGTGAAAGCGCTCGATGAGCTGCTGTCGCGCTTCACCTCCGACGATCCAGGCGTGCGCGAAGACGCGGTGCGTGAAGTGCTGGAGGTGGAGCCGCGGCTCTTGCCGGCCATCGACAAGCGCATGGATCAAATCGCCGACGAAGGCGATCGGGACGCCATGAAGGCCCTGCTCGGGGACACGCGCCAGAAAGCGCGCGAGCAGGTGCGCAAGAAGCTGCGCGCGGAGGGCGAGGACGAAGAGGTCGATACGCCGGACTACCTGAACATGCTCGTGCAGCACGCGGCGCCGCAAAAGCAGTCCTGGCAACATCTGACGCGCGTGGTCGCGATGAGCCGCATGCTCGCGCAGATGAACAGCGTGGAGGCAGCGCGCGAGCTGATCGAGGTCTACGTTCGCTTCGGGGAGTTTTTGCGCGTGGACACGCAGCTGCAATTACAGAAGATGGGCGGCGGCCGCGCGGTCGCGGCGCTGATCGAAGCCCGCCGTCACCGCGCCGAGAAGATCGGGCGTTGGGCGGAGCGCCAGCTCGACACGCTGGGCAAAGCCATACCCGGCGAAGCAGTCAACACCGCCGACTACCAGGTGCTGGCGGACGTGCTGCGCGCCTACGGCAGAATTCGCGATCCGGATGCAGCGCGCATCGTCATCTCTTTCGCCAACAGTGAGCGAGCGCAAGTGCGCGAAGCCGCGCGTCAGGCGGTTGCGCTCATGGGCGAGGTCGCCAACTGGCAGCTGCGCGATACTTACGAGACGATCGTGGGCAAGAAGCCGGCGCGGGACTGGACCTGGGAACGCACCGCGCGCGAGCTGTTCGGCGAGTTCGACCGCCTGCGCCTCTCGCAGGTCTACGACTTGTTCGAAGAGGGCAGCCTCGCGTTCGAAAAGGGCGACCTGGAAAAGACGCGCACTGCGTTCGACAAGGTTCTCACACGCAGCCCGCTGTTCGAGCACCGCGCGGAGATGGCGCCCGCATACCTGGCTTACGCGCGCTTCATGGCCGACAAGGACCGCGAACTCGCCATGCAGGCGCTCTACAAAGCCGAGCGCATTGCGTCGGGCTCTCCGCTAGAAACCCACGCCCGCAGCCTACTCTTGGCGTTGCAGGGCGAAGCACTGCTCGAGCGCGGCGTGGCCGATCAAACGCTGTTCCGGCGCGCCGTCGAGCTCGACACCTCGAACCAGCGCGCGCGCGATGTGCTGGCGCGCATCGAGCGCGGCGAAACCACCAGCCGCATCGAGATCGGGCGCTATGCTCCAGCGCTTGCGATCGCCGGCATCGCTCTGGTGGGACTCGTGTTCATGGCGATCCAGCGCCGCTCCCGCGCGCGCAGCGCTGCGCTGGACGCGCCAGCGCCGATCAGCGAACCCGTCCCCACACAGAAATCCGAGCAGCCACCGCCCGGCGACGCTTCCTGAGCCCAGGCTGCGCCGCCGTGCAACTGCGCCGGCCGCTATTCGGCCTTCTCGGCTTCTGACGTTTCGTCCGCCTTGGGCTTGACCGGTGCGCGCTTCTCGGGCGCCGGCTTGGCTTCCGTCTCGGCGGCCGCCGCTTCGGAGCCCTCGGCGCCCTTCTTGGAGCGCGCCTTCTTCTCGCCCTTGGGCGTGGCGGCTGCGGCAGCGCTGCCGTCCACGAACTCCACGATCGACATCGGAGCGTTGTCTCCGCGCCGGCGCCCGACCTTGATGATGCGCGTGTAGCCGCCTGGACGGTCTTTGAAGCGCTTGGCCAGATCCAGGAACACCTTCTCGACCAGGTCGATCTTGCGGGTGTCCTCGCCGTCCTGAACGGTGCCAAAGCGCCGCAGGAAGCGGCCCATTTGCTGCTGCGCTGCCTGGCGGCGGGCGCGGTCTTGCAAGCTCAGCTTGTCGTGCGCGGTGTACGCCAGCTCGCCCAGCCGAATGGCGCGGGTGATGACGCGTTCCGCGACGCGCTTCAGCTCCTTGGCCTTGGCGTCCGTGGTCTCGATACGCTCATGGGCGACCAAGTTGGCCGTCAATGCACGCAGCATTGCCCGGCGATGACTCGTATTGCGGCCGAATTGCCGCCCAGCTTTGCGGTGTCTCATGTGACTTACGCCTGCGCTTGCTGCTGTTTCCAGCGCTCCAGCATCTGGGGCCAGTTGTCGAACTTCATGCCGAGCCCAAGTCCCATCGTGCCCAGGATTTCCTTGATCTCTTTCAAGGACTTGCGGCCGAAGTTCTTGGTCTTGAGCATGTCCTGCTCGGTCTTCTGCACGAGCTCGCCGATCAGAGTGATGTTGGCATTCTGCAAGCAGTTTGCCGAACGAACCGAGAGCTCGAGCTCGTCCACCGAGCGGAACAGGTTTTCGTTGAGCGGCTCTTCCTCCGAACCGGGGCTCTGGTAGCTCGTCTCCTCGGTCTCTTCGAAGTTGATCCAGATGGAGAGCTGCTCTTTGAGGATCTTCGCGGCGAACGCCACCGCGTCCGTCGGCCGCACGGCGCCATTCGTCCAGACCTCGAGCACGAGCTTGTCGTAGTCCGTGACCTGACCGACGCGCGCGTTCTGCACGGTGTAGTTGACCTTGCGAATCGGCGAAAACAGCGCATCGATGGGGATCGTGCCGATCGGCATCGTCGGGCTCTTGTTGCGCTCGGCCGGTACGTACCCGCGGCCGACGTTGATCGTGAGCTCCAGCGAGAGCGGGCCCTTCTTGTCGAGCGTCGCGATCTGGTGCTTCGGATTCAGGATGGTCAGGCCGTCCACGAGCTTGATGTCGCCTGCGAGGACCGGGCCCGGGCCTTCCTTCTCGATACGCACGGTGTACGTCTTGGGAGTCTCCGCCTTGAAGACGACCTCTTTGAGATTCAGCACGATGTCGGTCACGTCTTCGACGACGTCCGGGATGGTGGTGAACTCGTGGAGCGCGCCTTCGAGGCGAACAGCCGTGATGGCAGCGCCCTGCAGCGAAGCCAGGAGCACGCGGCGCAGCGAGTTGCCGATCGTGATGCCGAAGCCGCGCTCGAGCGGCTCGCAGGTGAACTTTCCGTAGAACTCGCTGTTCGACTCTGGCTCGAGGTGAATGGCCTTGGGGCGGATCAGATCGCGCCAATTGCGGCTCATCATCTGTGTAACCATGTGTTCGTCTCCTGGCTGTACTGTTCGCGCGGCCGTCCCGAATCCCGAAAGGAACCCGCTCCTCGCGGAATTCCGCGGCCTGCCCGCGTGTGCCGACAGAGTCGGCGAATCCTAAATCTCGTATCTACTTCAAGCTTCGTCCCGTTTGGGGCCGGGGCCCCAAACCCGGGAGTGGGGCCCCGCTGAATTCACTTCAGCGGGGCGAGGGGCAGAGCCCCTCGATGACAAAGTGAGCTAATTGCTAGCGCGCAGCGGCTAGCAATTAGCGCGAGTAATACTCGACGACGTACTGCTCGCGGATCATCGGCTCGTTGATCTCGTCTCGAACCGGCATCGAACGGAACTGGCCGGCAAAGTTGTCCTTGTCCACCTCGAGCCAGCTCGGACGCTGGCGGCTCTCGGCCGAGGCGAGCGCCGCTGCCACGTAGCCGATCTTGCGGCTCTTCTCGCGGATCTCGATCTTGTCGTTCGGCGAGACGCGGTAGCTCGGGATGTTCACGCGCTTGCCGTTCACGAGCACGTGATTGTGACGGACGAGCTGCCGGCCCTGGGCGCGGCTGACCGCGAAGCCCATGCGGTGCACCACGTTGTCGAGACGACGCTCGATCAAGCCGAGCATCTCTTCACCGGTGCGGCCTTTGAGGTGAGAAGCCTGCACGTAGTATCCGGCAAACTGCTGCTCGAGCAGGCCGTAGATGCGACGCATCTTCTGCTTCTCGCGCAGACGCAGGCCATACTCGCTGAGTTTCAACCGGCCTTGACCGTGCTGACCCGGCGGATACGGACGGCGCACCACGGCGCACTTTTCACTGAAGCAGCGCTCACCCTTGAGGTAGAGCTTCATGCCTTCACGCCGGCAGAGCTTGCAAACGGGGCCTAGATAACGTGCCATCGATCTTTTCTCTCGTGCTCTCTTGACGCAGAACTA
>DATHEN010001366.1:0-3141 GCA_035318565.1 Polyangiaceae bacterium | reverse complement strand
TGTTGAGAAAGTCGACTCCATTGTTGGCGATCGTCACGTTGTAAGCGAGCAGATCGCCGAAGCCCATCGCCGCGTTGCCGTTCGCGTAAATCTCGGTGTCTCGCAGCTCGGCGTGCCCTTCTACCGTGAACCAGCTGCCGCCGCGCCGGGCATTGTCGTGGATACGCGCCGACCGAACATCCGCGCGACTCGCTTCTATGAGGCCTTGCTGCGCATTCGCGAACTCGCCGCCGTCTATTGTCACCTTACCGGCGGTGGTGATGGCGTAGCCGCCGACCGTGATGTCCTCCCGTGAGCTCGTAGCGGTCAGCGTGATGTCGCCGGTTGCCCAGATTGCGCCGCCGTAAGCCGATTCGGCGGGGGACGGAATACAGCTGACAGTCGTGATGGGCGGGCAAGTGGACGTGCCCGGTGGGTAGTAACAAAAGTCCGGACACGAGCTCGTGCAGAAATAGGGCGGGCAGTAGTTGACGAGCGGCTGCGGCGGGGGCCCACATTGTGTGTACGGCGGCGGGGGCGTGCTCGAAGACCAGCACACGACGCGAGAGCCACCTTCAGAGCGATTTTGGGAGAATTGGCTGTCCGAAATGGTCGCGGACGCGACGTGCAACGCGCCGCCGTGCGCGATACTGCCGGCGCAACCGATACAGCCGAAGCTCGGTCCGCCGTAGGCGGTATTCTTGCTGGCGTTCACGCCCCGCAGCGTCACGGGTCCAGGCGCGGCGATCCCGCCGCCGGCTGCATCCGCCCGACCCGGAATCGTGTTGTTGGCGGTGGGCACTCCCCCTTCGCCCGAGCCGCCGCCCTGCGCCAGATTATTGATGAGCTGCGCGCCGTCGACGCTGAGCGTTCCCGTGCTGTCTGGGGCCTGTGCGAGCCCGCCGCCGCGGGCTGTGCCGCCCGAAGACGGAAAGCGTTGTCCGCTGCCGGCCTTGCCGCCATACGCGCGATTGTCGCTGACGCCGCCGCGCACGATCTGAATCGAGGCTCGAACGTACGCGCCGCCGCCTTCCGCGGGTCCGCCGGGCGCTGACCAGCCCTCTGCGTCCGGCGCGTCCGCGCCGAAGCCGCCGACCGCCGCATTCTCGGAAATGGTCGAATCGGTGGCTGTGAGTGAGCCGCCGACGTCGAGTCCGCCGCCTCGCGCGCCGCCACTATTGACGACCGTGCCACCAGCGACGGCGGAGAGCCCCGCCGCGCCCCAGGCGCTGTTGCCTGTGATCGTGGCGCGCTCGAGGTTTACGTCTCCAGTCGCTCGAAGCCCGCCGCCGCTGACGATTTCTGCGGGATCCGAGCCCGTCAGCCCGCCACCCGTAAGCGTGATCTCTCGAAGCGTGAGCGCGCCTCCGCCACGCGCGTCGAGCACGCGCTCTCCAGCGCAGGTTTGCCGAATCGTGGCCTGCCCGCCCACTGCAATCAACGACACGGGCAGCGCGCTCACGATGTCGAGATCTCCGGCCTCATTCGCATCGTCCGAGCCGCAGCTGCTGAGCTCGTACGTGCCTGCAGTGAGCTCGATGGTGATGCGTCGATGGTCGCTGCTGGAAGCGGCATTCGCGGCGGTAATCGCCGCGCGCAGCGAGCCGTGCCCCGAGTCGGCGCTGTCGCTCACCCGAAGGATGTAGTTCTCGTCGCAGGCACTCCCCGCGAGCGCCCCGATCCCGAGCGCCACCCGGCTCAGAGGGCGCCTCCAGGTTCCGACACGAGAGGAATCCGCGCTGCGCGCTGTGTGGTGCGAGATCTGATCGGACATGCTGGCCTCCCGGCGTCTGCTATGGCGCTGGGCCGGGAGCAATGGGCGTGCCGCTGCCACCTCTGGGCTCGAGCTCGAGAATCCGACGTCCAACCTACCGTCGACGCTCGAATGATCCCGGTAATACGTGGCGCACTAAATGCGCGCACCGTGCGCACATTTGGTGCGCTCATCTCGGCGTGGCGCGCGCCATTGGCTGTTAGTTAGACTGCGTGACCGGCAGTCGACGTGCGCACCGATTGGCCTTCGTCGGTTCTGGTGCCGAGGTGGGAGGCCGCCCCGGATCCGCGCGTTCGAACCACTGGCGAGTGACCGGCGCGGGCACTATGCAACAAAGCGCCATGCGGAACGCCATCGCCTGCGTCGCTGTTCCGCCCTCGAGTCTCGTGGAGCACTCGCTCGAGCCGCGTGACTATGCGGACGCCTTTGCGATCACGCTGCCGAGCGACGTGAATGTCGATATCGATAGTATCGCGCGCGCTTGTGTCGATATGCCGTACTGGGTACGCGCATTGATGCGCGTTCGGAACGCTGTCGTTCGGCGCTTCGGTCTCATTACGGCGCTTCCTGCACTCGAAGAGACGGCGGACGGACCGATTCAGCCGGGATCACGGGTTGGAATCTTCCCGCTGCTGGAGCGTACGAATCATGAGCTATTGTTCGGGCTCGACGACAAGCACTTGGATTTTCGCTTCTCCTTGCTGCGCCGACCGGTCTCAGGCGCCGAAGAGCTCGTTGCGACGACGCTGGTGCGTTACAAGAACTTCTGGGGCCGTCTCTATTTCATGTTCGTGAAGCCTGTTCACAAGCGCGTCATCCCTGCTATGTTGCGCAGCGCGCGACATAAGTTGGGTTGAGAAGTTTCGGCAGGGTTTGTTCTCCTGGCGCCACGAGCTAGGGCTGCGCGCGACCTGGCAGCTAGTGTTGCTACACCAAACGTTGCCTTTTGGGAGTCGGGTTGCGACGCACGATTGCGCTGCGTTCACAGTTTTGAACTGCAGCCGTTCGGCTGCGAGACGGGCTCATCTCGAGCATCGATATTCCGTTCGAGAGTGCGTAGCCTCTCGAACACCATGCACTCGAGACTCGTCCGCCTTGCCCTCTGCTCGTCGTTCGTCATGTACGGTTGCAGCGCGTCGCACGACGCGGGCACGGAGCGCAGCGACACCGCCGTCATCGGTGGTTTTCCGGTGCTCAGCTCGCGTCTGGATGCCATCGGTGCCGTAAGCATCGGAGCTTCACCCGTCGGACCTTCTTGTACCGGCACGCTGATCGCGCCCAGCGTGGTGTTGACCGCTGAACATTGCGTGGTCGAGCTCGAACCCGAAGAACTGTTCTTTGCGACGGGCGCGCTGACGGACAATCCGAAACGGGTGGTCGGCGTACGC
>DATHEN010001365.1:0-3925 GCA_035318565.1 Polyangiaceae bacterium | reverse complement strand
CGCGGAACGACACGATCGAGCTGGTCGTGCTGTTCAAACCGGGCAGCCCCTACGACGGCCCCGACAACATCACCGTCACGCCGCACGGATACGTGCTCGCGTGTACGGATGGTGAAGACGATCAGTGGCTCGTCGGCATCGACGAAACGGGCGGCACGTTTCCGTTCGCGCTGAATCCACGGGGCGATGACGAATTCGCCGGCGCGACGTTCTCCGCGGATGGTCGAACGCTGTTCGTCAACATCCAAGGTGCTCCGGCCTTGACGTTCGCCATCTGGGGTCCGTGGCGCGGACACGCGCCGTAGCTGGAAAGTCGAGCGCGCGCCCGCGAATCGTTGCATTTCGAATGCGACGCGCGATGTAAGAGCTTCGCCGCATGCTTACTGGCTCATCGGTGCGAGCCCTCATCAGCCTCGCTTTGCTTTCGTCATGCTGCTCCTGGGTGAGCCGTGCGGAGGCGTATAGCTGGATGTTGCGGCACGAATACGCTCAGTGCATGCCGTGTCACGTCGAGCCGTCGGGCGGAGGCGCGCTCTCTCGCTATGGTCGCGGCATCGGACAGTCTCTCTTGCCAACCCAGTACGGCAAGACCGGCGAGGAGACGGGCCAGGCGGAGCTGCTCTGGAACAGCGTGCCCCTGCCCGAGCCGCTGCTCGTGAGCGGGGACGTCCGTCTGCTGCAGATGATCCGCAAGATCGAAAATGTCGAGCGCGATGAGCGCTTCATCCTCATGCAAGCCGACGCCGAGGCGACGGTGCAGCTCGAACGCTTCGTGACGTCGGCAAGCATCGGTTACGCGCACGAGGGCGCGCTCGCTGCCGCCATCACGCGCGAGCCGGAACGCAACCTGGTTTCCCGCCAGCATTGGCTGGGGTTCTGGCTGGCGCCGTCGGCGTTGCTGGTGCGCGCCGGGCGCATGAATCTGCCGTACGGCATCCGCAACATCGAACACACACTCTGGGCTCGCGCCTTGACGCGCACCAGCGTCGACGACGATCAACAACACGGCCTCGCGCTTGCCCTCTCCAGCGAACACTTTCGCGGCGAGCTGATGGGCATCGCCGGCAACTTTCAGCTGCGGCCCGACGATTTCCGTGAGCGCGGCTACAGCGGCTATCTAGAATGGTCACCCGCGAGCCGCTTTGCGGTGGGTGCCAGCAGTTCGATCACTCACCGCGAGCTCGATACCCGCCTGCTGCGCAAGACGTGGCGTCACGCTCACGGGATCTTCGCGCGTTGGGCTACGCCTTGGCAGCCGTTGGTCTTGTTGACCGAGTGGAACTATGCGCTCACGTCGCCGCAACGAAGCGAACGCCAAGAAGGCGCAGTCGGCTACCTTCAGGCAGACACGGAAGTGACGCAGGGCATACATTTGATAGCCACGGGTGAAGCACACAGCGTGGGAATCGATCGGCCGCCCGTGTCGTACTCAGCCTGGCTTTCTTACGCCTGGTTCTTCGCGCCGCAAGCGGATTTCAGACTCGACGGCATCTACCAGAGCCTGGGCAGCGATCTCGGGCGTAGCGACGCCTTTCTGCTGCTGATGCAAGCGCACATGTACCTCTGAGGCGACTACCATGCTCGAGCGATCCTTCCGTCATGCCCTGGCTTCTTGTCTACTGTCGCTCCTCGGTGCGGGCGTCGCGCAGGCGTCCGAAATCTTCCCGGAGGAATTGCGCACCCATCTGCAGCTGCCGGCGCTCCCCGCCTGCACCCTGTGCCACGCGAGCGATGCAGGCGGAATCGACACCGTGATAACGCCCTTCGGCATCAGCTTGCTAGGGTTTGGCGTAGTCGCGCTCAATCCGAGCTCCTTGCGGGCCGCGCTGGATGCAGCTGAAACCGAAGGCGTAGATAGCGATTTTGACGATACGCCGGACATCGAAGAACTGCGCCAAGGCACCGACCCCAACGACGGCGTGGACCTGCCGACTCCGATGACGGGCTGCGCGTTCCGCTCGAGACCCAGGTCGGGGTTCGTGTCGCTGCTCGCGGCAGTGCTGTACGCGTTGCTTGTCTACGGTTCGAGACGGCGCGCGCGGCGCCGGACGAGCCCCGATTCGCGGTGAGGTGTCGTATGAACCGAATCCAGAGCCTCTGGTCAGCGCGCGCGCGAAGTTTCCTGCTCGCGGTGACAGTCTGCGCGCCTGGCACTCTTGCCGGCTGCACGACGCCGGGACCCCAAGTGCAGAAGAACCTCGAGCTCGGTCGCTTCGAAGGACGCTGGTACGAGATCGCGCGGGTACCGCGCGACTACGACGCGCACTGCCACGATACCGTAGCCGACTACCGGCGAACCACGCCGGGCCAGATGGATGTGCGGCACACGTGCTTCATGCGATCGCCAACCGGGCCGGTACACGAGTTTCGAGCGGTCGCCACCGCAGACGATCCCAGCGAACCTGCAAAGATGTCGCTTCAGATTGGCAGTTACACCGGCGCCTACTGGGTGCTCGACGTCGGCGACCGCTACGAATACGCGCTGGTCGGCCATCCTTCGCGAACCGCACTCTGGGTGCTGTCGCGCACGCCGTCTCTCGGCGAAGCCGAGTGGAATCACGCTCTGTCGTTTTCCAAGAGCCAGGGTTTCGACATCGAAGCGCTGCGTCGCACGCCGCAATCGGGCTCGCGCTGAGCTCCCGCTTCGTGGCTGACACGCCCGGAGCTCGGCCACCGTTCGGACGATCTTGTCCCGATGCGAAAGAGCCTGGCTACGGCGCTCGTGGAAGAGCAGGTGGTAAGCTGAGAGGTTGATGAGGCGACCTAGCGCCTGGCTTCTCGCCGCTTTTCTGAGCGTGTGCTGCGCGAATGGCGGTGAGCTGGAGGACCAGCCTGAAGTCAGGGGCGGCTCCGGGCCGGGCGGCAACGCGGGCAGCGGTAACACCTCCTTCGCTGGCAATGCGGGTACAGTAGGCGTTGGCGGCAGCGCGGGCGTGGGTGGCTTGTCGGGGCCCGGCGGCGCATCCGGAACGTCCGGACAGGGCGGAGCGGCGGGCAGCGGCGGAACCGGCGGGCAGGCCGGTAGTGCGGGCAGCGGCGGCGCCGCGGGTAGCAGCGGAGCCGGCGGCAATGCCGGAGCAGGACCGCTGTGTCCTTCTGAACAGAAGCTCTGCGGCGCGAGCTGCGTGTCTGCGAGCCCCGGCGTCGGTTGCGGTGCGACGGGCTGCGACCCCTGCTCGACGCCGGCGAACGCGACGGCCAAGTGCAACGGAGGCAACTGCGACTTCGACTGCAACGGCGGCTACACGAGAACCGGCAACAGCTGTGTACCCGAATGTGTGCCGGCCAGCTGTCCGCAGGTGTGTCCGCTGCTAACGCCGTGGGCGTGTTGCCAGGCGAACGGATCGTGCGGGTGCCGTGGCTTGATCACGCCGTGCCACACGCCATGAAAGCTCGAACGAACGAACGCGAAAACCGAGCGGCCTGAAGGCTCCAGGTCATCCGCGAGGCCGTGGTGAGCCGTTCAAAAACGCGCTTCTCGACTACTCGAGTTGCTCACAGGGCACGCTGAGGGCTCCCTCCGCACACCGGCATACAACTTTAGCGTTTCTAACTCCGGCCGCTCTTGCGGATCGTGAGGCTCGGACTTACTGCGGCGGTGCGTCTCGGGGACATGGCGGTCGTGGTTGCGCTCGGCCTGGCGGCCCATGCCGAGCCGAGTCCGGCTTGGCCGGCACAGGTGGCGAGCCGAATCGTGGATCGCAGCACTCACTCGTTCGAGCGGGCGCTGATCGAGTCGCAGCCCGTGTGTATCGTGTCGAAGGTCTGGTCCGCAGGCGAGCTCGGCGAGACACTCGCGTATCATTACCAGCGCTCGGGCGATCGCATCGAGGTCGGATACTTCGCCTTCTGGAGCACGGAGCGCCCCTGGGGGGACAACGCGCTCACGTTGACGGTGCTGCCCGCCGCGGCCATCGACGCCGTC
>DATHEN010001364.1:0-2239 GCA_035318565.1 Polyangiaceae bacterium | reverse complement strand
GTTCCTGGTCATCGACCTTGCATTCCTTGGCGCCAATCTAATAAAAATTCACGATGGCGGCTGGTTTCCGCTCGTCATCGGGGTGGCGGTGTTCACCGCGCTGGCCACATGGAAACGTGGGCGCACCATTCTCGCCGACAGGTTCCGCGAGCAACTCGTGCCTCTCGATGATTTCTTCGAGCTCATGCGTATCGAGCGCCCCGCTCGCGTCCCGGGCGTCGCGGTGTTCATGACGAGCAACGCCAGCGGCTGCCCGCCACCCCTGATGCAAAACTTCATGCTCAATCGGGTCGTGCATCAGCACGTCGTACTATTGACAGTGACCACCGAAGAGGTGCCGTGGGTGGATGAGTCGCAGCGGCTCGATCTGGAAGAACTGCCGGCCGGATTTTGCCGGCTCCGGGCGCGCTACGGTTTCATGCAAACGCCCGACGTACCGGCGCTACTCGCGCAAGCCAAAGTGCCCGACTACGCTGCCGAGCACACCACGTTCGTGCTCGGCCGAGAAACCGTACTGGCGAGCGAGCGACCCGGCATGGCCGTCTGGCGCGAGCGCCTGTTCGCGTTCATGGCGCGTAACGCGCAATCTGCAACCGCCTTCTTCGGTCTGCCCTCGGAACGCGTGCTCGAGATTGGGACACAGGTCGACTTGTAGCGGGCGAGTGGTCCCGGACGGCGAAACGCCGCTCGGTTCGTGATGTCGAACCTGCTCCAATCCAGGTGACGCAGGGCAAAAACGGCTTCAGGCGTGCGGGGCGCTCACTTCCTGCTACAACGCGCCCCGCGACTGCCCCCCTGCGGCGGTTGCCCCACCTGATGTCACAGCCTGAAATAAGTTCCGAATCCGATTTCTCCGAGCTGCTCGGTCCCGAGCTATCCGCGGCGCTGGCCAAGAAAGGCTACACCACGCTCACGCCCGTGCAGCGGGCAGTGCTGGCTCCAGAGCTGGCCGAGCGCGATTTGCGCCTGAGCTCGCAGACGGGCTCAGGCAAAACGCTCGCGATCGGCTTCGTGCTGCGCGGCGCGCTCGCCGGTCACAAGGTCAAGCCTTCGCCCGTGGCGCGGCCCTTGACGCTGGTGATCACCCCCACTCGCGAGCTCGCCAAACAAGTTCACGACGAGCTCGCCTGGCTGTACGCGCCCATGCACCTGCGCATCGCAGCCGTCACGGGCGGCGCGGTCTATCGCGACGAGCACCGCGCGTTGTCGCAGGGCCCGGCGATCGTCGTGGGTACACCCGGGCGTCTCTTGGATCATCTGGATCGCGGCAGCATCGACGCATCCCAAGTGTCTGCAGTGGTGCTCGACGAAGCCGATCGCATGCTCGATCTGGGCTTTCGCGACGAGCTCGAGGCCATCCTGAGCAAGGCTCCGCCCGGTCACCGCACACACATGATGTCCGCCACCTTCTCGCGCGAAGTGGCAGCGCTGGCCGACCGCGTGCAAGAAAATCCATTGCGCATCGAGGGAACGCCGCTCGGAACGGCCAACCGCGATATCGAGCACATCGTTTATCTCGTGAAACCGCGCGAGCGCGTGGACGCCTTGATCAACGTGCTCTTGCATCATGCCGACGAGCAGACGCTGGTGTTCGCGCGCACACGCGCCGACGTCTCGGAAATAGCGCGGGAGCTCCAGCAGGCTGGCTTCGCTTCCGGGTCTCTTTCGGGCGAAATGGACCAAACGGCTCGCAACCGCGCGCTGGCGGCGTTCAAGCGAGGCGACATCCGCGCCTTGATCGCTACCGACGTGGCGGCGCGCGGCATCGACGTGCAAGACATCGCACGCGTCATACAGCTCGATCCTCCGAGCGACCCCGACACGTACACGCACCGCAGCGGCCGCACTGGCCGAGCCGGGCGAAAGGGCACGAGCGCTCTGCTCGTACCGCCCGCAGCGCTGCGGCGCACCGTCTCGCTGTTGCAGCGCGCGGGAGTCAGCTACCGCATAGAGCCGATCCCCACGGCCGCCGCGATCCGAGCCGCGCAAGACGAGCGCTGGCTGGCGGAGCTCAGCGAGGACGCCGATCGTGAAGTTCCCGAGCGCGTGCGGGCTCAAATCGAACGCATCGTGCAAAGCGGTCTCGCCGAAAAAGCTCTGGCGCACTTGATCGTTAGCGTGAGCCGGGCCACCGGCGAGCCGCGCGACGTGACCCCACTGTCCGCGGAGCCGGAACGCGGACGCCGCACGTCAGAGCGCCGGCCCGAGCCCTTCCAGCGGGGTGCTCCGCCGCTCCGGG
>DATHEN010001363.1:0-2596 GCA_035318565.1 Polyangiaceae bacterium | reverse complement strand
CGAGGTCTTGGCGAGATTCAAACGAGCACGGCGCCGCCCGCGACGTCGAGTATGACTCCGGTGATCCACGCGGAGCGTTCGGACGCGAGGAAGGCAGCGGCGTGAGCGACGTCTTCGGGAGTCCCCAGACGCCGAATGGGATGCGCATCGGTCAAAGTTTGCTGCACCGCGGATGGGATGCGCTCCAGGTTTCGCTCGGTGAGTATCGTCTCCGGTGCGATGCAGTTCACGCGAATGCCGTACGGCCCCGTTTGGGCAGCGACGTCTTGCGTGAGCAGCTGGAGCGCTGCCTTCGCTGCAGCGTACGGAAGGGGCGCGTGCTGGGACGGTTTACGCGCCGCAGCCGAAGAGACAGTAACGATGACGCCACTCCTGCGCTGCTTCATGCCGGGCAGGACGCTCTTGAGCGTGAAAAAGATGGACGTGAGATTGCCATCGATCGACTCGCGAAAGCCTTCCTCGCTCGTCTCTTCGATCGGTTGACCCGGCTGCGTGTGGGCGCCGCCCGCGTTGGCGATCACGATGTCGATCGGACCGAGCTCGGCTTCCACCTGGGCGCGCATCTGCTCCACCTGGCTGAAGACCGTGAGATCCGCGCACGTCGTGATGGCACGCCCGCCAGACTGCACAATCGAGCTCCGCACGGCTTCGAGCGCGGCCGTATCTCGGCCGTGAAGAGCAACACGCGCTCCCTGCAGGGCGAAGTGACGTGCGATTGCCGCGCCAATGCCCCGCGAGCTACCGGTGACGAGCGCGACCTTGTCCGCGAACTCGCTCATGACGCCCCCTTGAACGCGCTGACGAGCAGCGCCGCCGTGGGCGGCATCGGACTCAGGTGTATGCCCGCGAGCTTCCAGCCCGTTTCCAGGCGGGCGAACATTTGCGTGACCCGGAAGCTGCCGCTGGCGCTGCGCCCGTTGTAAGCGGCCTGCTGGTTTTGCACGCCCACGGCGAGCGCGAGCTGACCGTAGTCGCGGACACTCACGTCGTTCCAAGCGAGGGACTCCGTGCGCAGGGCGCCGCTGCGGTAGCGCTCGAGCCATTGCTCCTTGTTCAAGACGAAGCCGAGCGGTCCGACCAGCTCGAAGTCCGGTGTGGTCATCGCGTCGAGCACGGCTACGTCTCCACGCTGTTCGGCCTCGGCCCAGCGCTGGCCGAGCGTGAGAATTTCGTGCATTGAATCGGGCATGATCGCCTCCTGGGTTGGGCTCAGGAGAATAGTTTGACGTCTAATCATTAGATGTCAAATCATTTGCCATCAAAAGGTCGTCGAGTACAGTTCGGGGGTGCCGAAGCCCGCTCGAACGCCGCTCGGATTGACGCTCGCGCGCGTGGCCAAGGGGGTCGCGCGTGCCTTCGAGGCGGCGCTGGCGGAAGCCGGCGGCTCACAACCGATCTGGCTGATACTGATCTCGCTGAAGACGCGACAGCTCGGCAATCAGCGTGAGCTGGCAGAGGCCGTCGGCATCGAGGGTGCCACCCTCACCCATCACCTGACCGCCATGGAAGACGGCGGGCTCATCACTCGCACTCGCGATCCGGAGAACCGCCGGGTACAGCGGGTAACGCTGACCGCGGCTGGGGAGACGCTATTTCACGAGCTGCGCGGCGCTGCTGTCGCCTTCGACAAAAAGCTGCGCGCCGGCTTGAGCGACGAAATGGTCGCCAATTTGGAGAATTTGCTGACGAAGCTGCAAGCGAACGTCTCGCGAAATTCCGACGCGCGTTGAGCCAGTCTCCAGAGCTCGCGGTACCTAGCTCTGGATGAGGGCTCCGCAACCCGACAGCGCAGACAGAAACTTCGCAGGAAACTCGAAAGCGCTTGCTCCGCGCCCGCTCACGCTGGCTCCGCTCTTCGCGATGAGCCTGATCGCCTGCCAGGGCGTGATCGATCCAGCGGGCTCGGGCGGCGCCAGCTCGGGTGGCGGCGCCGCGAATGCCGGAACCGCCGGCACGAATCCTTCTGGACAGCCCGCACGGCCGAGCGCCGCCCCTCTGCGCAGGCTCAGCACGCGCGAATACCACAATACCGTGCGCGATCTGTTCGCGGGCATCCCGATCCCCGATCAACCGTTTCCACCGCCCGTCGAGGTGGATGGCTTCGAAAACGGACACCTGAGCTTGCCGCCGACGAGCTTGCTCGGCGAAAATGAGTACGCCGCTGCCGACGCGATCGCCACGCTCGTGGTCGCGCAACGCGCCCGCTGGGTGTCGTGCACGGCTCCGGACGCGGCGTGCCTTCGAGCCACCACCGAGCAGCTCATTCCACGTGTCTATCGGCGTCCGCCCAAGAGCGCGGAGCGCGAGCGCATGCTGGCCTTTAGTCAGCAGAGTTTCGCGGCAGGCGGCTTCGAAGTCGCGCTTCACGACGTGGTCCAGGCGCTGCTCTTGACCCCGCAATTTCTGTTTCGCGCCGAGCTCGGCGCTTCGCCGGACGGCGCGGGCTCGAACCTCGTGCAGCTCAGCAGCCACGAGCTGGCTTCGCGTCTCTCGTATTTTCTCTGGCAGACCATGCCCGATTCGGCGCTCTTCGAGGCGGCCGCGGCCGGCACTCTGTCCGAGCCCGAGACGCTGCTCGCGCACGCGCGGCGCTTGC
>DATHEN010001362.1:0-2443 GCA_035318565.1 Polyangiaceae bacterium | reverse complement strand
TCTGGGCCTTCTCCTGGTCGTCCCAAAAGCCGGGCTCGCTCGAAAGCTGATCGAGCTCGTCTATTTCACGTTTGAGCGCAGGGATGTCAAAGAGACCCCCTTAGCGCATCGACGCGCCGCTTGAGGTCCTGGAGCGAAGTGCGTGTCTCGGCAAGCATGGCGCGCGTTATCTACCCCTTGTTGGCGGTCTTGACCAGCCCCCTGGCGGGGCCCTTGCCGGGATGGGCGGCCTTTGCTTTGCAGCGCGGGAACGCGCCGAGCCCGTGCCGCTTCCGCGCGCGCCAATCTCCGGGTTTCCGAGAACCAGCCGGCCGTCAGCACGTCCAGCGTGAGCTCGGCCTCGAACGCCAAAAGCCGCGACAGCGCTCGCTTCTCGGGCCTCGCACTGCGATCGCGAGCATTCAGATCGGCGCGTTGCCAGGCGAACAGGGTCTTCAGCACGCGTTCGGCGAGCTCTGTGCGCGCCCGGGCCCGCTCACCGCGCAGGCGCTCGACGCCCAGCTCTTCATCGGCAAAGAGCAGGCGGTCCAGCTTCCAGGTGGCGCGCGCTTCGAACAGCAAGTTCGTGCCGCCGGCGCGCGTGTAGCGGTACGGGTCATCGAGCGTGGGTGAGAGGCGCAGGGACTCGTCCGTGCCGCGCGCTCCGCGCACGCGAAGCTCGGGCAAAGCAGCCGAAGCGCGAGCTCTGGCGGCCATGCCATCTAGCCGGAGCCGAGCCCTTGCATGCCCTGCCAACGCGAACGCACGCGCCAGCGCTCCGCGCACGAGCTCGTGAGTCAGGAGAAAGGCCGGTTCTTCATCCGCGACGGCTTCTGGACGCTCCGCCTCCTGCTCGTCTTCGACGGCCGGCGCTTCATCCGGCGCGGGCTCGGCTTGCACGGGCTCCGGGGCGGGATCCGCCTGCGTTCGCGATTTGGCGCGCTGCGCCGCAAAGCGTTCGAGCGGCACGTTCAACGTCAGCATGCCGAGCACGTTGCGTTCGCCGAGCGAACTATTTTCTACTCCTGCTCGCAGCGATACGAGCACACCCGAGCTCTCGCTGCCCGGCTCCCCAGAAGCGCGCTCAGCGTAGGCAGACACGAGGCAACTCAAGCTGACGAAGACGAGGATTCGGGCGCTCATGAGGCGCCCGATCGGTCGAATTGCGCCGCCGGTTGCTCAGAACGATCGGCTCACTGCACGCCCCGCACGCGTTCGAGCGCGCGCCGTCCCAGGTGCTGCAGCGTCGCGAGCTCTTCGTCCGTCCGCGGCCGATCGAAGGGATGCTCGCGGAGCTCGAGCTGATTTTTGCCGGACCATCCCGCGAGCTCGGCAGCGATGGCGAGCGGGCGGAAGCGGCCAGCGTCGCGCCAGCCTATCGCCGCCCGCACCACGGCGTCGCCGGTATCGAGATCGATGGCCAAGTAGCCTTGCAACGCGTCGAGATCGATTTCGTGCTCGTGGCGTTCAGCGCCATCCCAGCGCGGCTTCAAGCTGATGAGCTTCAGGCAGAGTCGGCCGCCGGGTTGCTTGTGTCGAGCGCGCGCACACGTCTCGTCGACGATCTGCCAGTAGACGTACAGGCGCTGCTCGTGGCGAAGCACCAGCACGGCGTCCACGACCGGAGAAGCCACGGGCGAGGACCGCTGCTCGCGAACGTCGGTCGGCAAAGGCGCGGCGGCTGCGGGCTCCGCCTCTGCCGGCACACTTTCCGCGCTGGGCGGCGTCGCAGCGGACTCGCTGTCGGCGGAAGGGACTGCCACGATCTCGACCGCGGGAGCGGACAGAACGGGGGGACTCACCTCGGTGGGCGCGCCGTAAAGCTCGTATCCCGAATCCGGCGCCGTGTAGACGTCGACCTCTGCAGCCACCGCCTCCTTGAGCGCCAACTCGGGACCGGACGCGCCGTCCGGCCAGGTTTGCGTCTCTTCTCGCACGGCGTCGCCGAAGCCATCTTCGGGTTGGAAGTCTTCATCCGAGCCGCTTGCGAGCCCCGCGCTCGGCTGCTGGCCGGTCGCGGGCTCACTGGAGCTGAAAGCCGCCCCGGCGACGGTCCATTCTTGAGTGACTTCGAAGGGATCGGCCTGCGTCTCCGGCTCGGACTCCGGCTCGGGGTCCGACTCCGCGGGTCCAGACTCCGGTTGCGATTCGGGTCCGGTTTCCACCTTGCACACGATCACGTCACTGATTTCGTCGCCGCCGGCTGCGTCTGAATTGGAGGGTGCTTCCGGATCGACCAGCGCGGTGGACCCGAATGGCGCCCCGGGCTTGAGCAGCGATTCGAACGCCATGCGCCGCGGCTTCGGAGCGCGCGCCGAGCGCGCCGGCTCGTCGCCGGAGGTCAGACGCTCGCGCAACGCGCGCGCGGCCTCGTGCTCCGGCTCCTTTTCGATGACTTCGTCGAGCATGCGCAGCGCGCGCTCCACGTGCCCCTGGGCCGCATAGATCTCGGCCAAGGTAACGG
>DATHEN010001361.1:0-2337 GCA_035318565.1 Polyangiaceae bacterium | reverse complement strand
CCTCTCGCGGAGCGCTGGCTCACGCCTGCACACGGGGCAGCTGGTCAGCGACGTGGTGCCGGACGAAACCGGCGTGGATCTCGCGGTTCTGGACGTGAGAACGCGCAAGCTCGCGCGCTACCGTGCCGACGCCGTCATTTTGGCTGCGCCGAAATTCGTGGCCGCCAAGCTGCTGCGTCCCTGGCGAGAGTCCGCGCCCGAACACGTTCGTGCATTCACGTACGGCGCCTGGTTCGTCGCGAACCTTCACCTTTCGAAGCGACCGCGCAGCAAGGGCCACGAGCTCGCCTGGGACAACGTGCTCTATGATAGTCCGAGTCTCGGCTACGTGGTCGCCACGCACCAGCGCCTGCGTGATCGTGGTCCGACGATCTTCACGTATTACCAGCCGTTGCTCGAACCGGACCCAGCGCGCGCGCGCTCGCGTTTGAGCGAGCTTCAGCACGCTGATTTCTGCGATGCCATCCTGGCCGATCTGAATCGCGCGCACGCCGACCTCGAGGAGTGCGTGGAGCGTATCGACGTGTGGCGTTGGGGCCACGCCATGGTACGGCCGGTGCCGGGCTTCATTTGGGGCGGCGCGCGCCAAAAGGCAATGGCGCCGTTCGGTCGCGTTCACTTCGCTCACTCGGATTTATCGGGTCTCGCGCTGTTCGAGGAAGCTCAGGACCGCGGTGTGCGCGCAGCGGAATCCGTTTTGGCGGCACGCGGTCGTGCGTTCGATTCCCTGCTCGGTTGAGGGGGTCGCCTCTTCGAAACGGGTGCTTATGTTGCCTGAATGGGCGTTGCCAAATGCGATGCGTGCATCATGGTGGTCGATGACGACGAGGACTTGCGCCAAACCTTGTCGGAGTTTCTGGCGGCTTGGGGCTACCGCGTGTGCGCGGCTCGCAATGGGCTGGATGCGCTGCAGCAACTGGACACCGCGAAGCCCGCGGTGGTGCTGCTCGACTTGATGATGCCGGTGGTCAATGGCTGGCAATTCGTCCACGAAGTCCAAGCGCGGCATCTCGACCTCAACATCATCGTGATGACCGCAGCGCATCCGGACGACGTGCCAGCCGCTTATCCGGTGCTGCACAAGCCCATGGGTTTGGATGCCGTGAAGAGCGCCATCGAGGACAGCTGCCCCGGCAGGGCGTGACTACTTGCCACGCTCGGCTGGCGCCGGGCTCGCGGCTCCGGGCAGCACCGCGACCAGCAGCGCCAGCGCGCTCAAACCCGTGAGCACCACGAATACGGTCGTCAGGGTGGCCACGAACACCAGCGGGTGAGCCTGCACCGGGTCGTCTCCTAGGCGCAGGGATAGCGCCGTGCCCGCCGCGAGCATGCCGAGCAGAATGCCGAGTGAGCGAGCCTTCGCGCCGAGAGCCGACGCCATGCCGAGCGCCGTGGCGGACACGCTGCGCATGATGATCGTCATATTGGGTGACGAAAACAGAGCGAACCCGAGGCCCTGCACGGCGAACAGCGCCGTCACCAACCAGAGACTCGAATGTTGATCCAGCGTGGTCGCCGTGATCGAGCTCAAAAGGACGAGCCCGACTCCGATGCTGGAGATCAGCCGTGCAGGGTAACGATCCGCGAGCCAGCCCGCGACTGGCGCGGTGGCCGCCATGAGGATCGAGCCGGTTGCCAGCACCTGGCCGGTGCGGGTGGCAGATTGTCCGAGTGACACCTGCATATAGATGCTGAGCATGAAGAAGGAGCTGAAGGCGTTCACGTACAGGAGCAGCTGAACGAGTAGCGCCCGACTCAGGTCGCGGTTTTGGACGAGGGCTCGCACGTCCAGCAATGGGTCGCTCATGCGCCGTTGGAGCACGACGAAACCGATACCCAGCGCGATGCCTGCGACAAAACACGCCCACGCAAGCAGTGGATAGCGAACAGTGGCGCTGCCAGCCACGAGACACAGCACACTCGTTACTATCAACGCCGTGCTGGCGGCGGGGACGCCGTCCTGCATGCTTCGCCAACTCGACTTCAAAAGGCGCTGGATTAGCACCAGGGCGAGCAGAATCGTGGCCCCGCCGAGCAAGAAGACGCCGCGCCACGACGAATGCTTGATGACGAAGCCGGCGACGACAGGGCCCAGGGTGAGGCCCAAGTAGATGGCTCCGATCGAGCTGCCGTAGGCCCGGCCGCGTCGCTCTGCCGGGACGATGTCCGTCAAGATAGCCGGCCCAGTCACCGCGAGTAGCGCCGCCGAGATGCCCTGGACGAAACGTACGCACAGGATGGCCGGGACCGAGGACAGTAGCCCCGTGGTTATGGAAGTGACCCCGAAGCTCAGCATGCCGAGCTTGTAGAGGGTACGCCTGTCCGTTCTGTCGGAGA
>DATHEN010001360.1:0-2293 GCA_035318565.1 Polyangiaceae bacterium | reverse complement strand
TTCGCGAACAGACGCACGCTGTCATTTATCGAGGTTTCGTCCTGCAAGAAGCCGCCTACGAGGTCCCGGCGCGGTTTGGCATGTTCACGCCTCAGGGGAATGCGGCCGTTCGCAAGGCACTCACCGAATTCCTCGCGGCCGCACGCCCGCTCGCCGCGCGCGGGGGTCTGCGAGACGCTCGAGCTCGACTGAACGCGTTCCAAGACATCAGTGTGCAGTCAGGCAATGGGGAGACATTCGACGCTTACTTCGGTGCGCGTGAGGCGCCCTGATGGCGGGAAGTGACCTCATAACGTAGACGGTCAGAAACTTTTCATTGCGTCCGCTCGCAGGCCCAATTGTTGGCTAAGCGCAACCAAAGGACACGTATCAAGATGAACCGCTACATCACGTCTCGATTGTTCAGCGCGTTCGTACTCGCTGCAGTCGTGAGCTGTTGTTCCTCGGACGGCACGAATTCCGGCTCGGCCCGCTCGACCCGGTTCGAGCAAGAGGTAGAACGGTGCGCGCTGCGGTCCGTCTGTTCGGGCGTCGTCCTGGACTATTGTGTCAAAGAGCTCCACGAGGGGCCGGGTGAGTACGCGATTGAGCGTGGCCGGCTGGAGCGCGAATACGGATGCGCTGCGTCCGGCACTTGCAGCGACTATCTGCGGTGCGTTGCAAACGGCGACCTGGGCGCAGCCTGCGACGAGTCCGTCGAAGCGCGCTGTGACGGGGCCGCGCTCGTCCTTTGCTCGGGTGGTCGAGAAATCCGAAGCGACTGTGCCCTGACCGGCCAGCAGTGCGTGACGACCGAAACAGGCCCCGTCTGCGGCTGGCCAGCGCCGTGCGAGTCGTATCGCTGCGACGGTGACGGCGTATTGCGCTGTGACATGTACGACTATCAAGAAGTCCCCGTGCGCTACGACTGCGGCGACCTCGGCAAGGGCTGCGTCGACGGCGCACGCTTCTGCGTCGACGAGAGCGCTTCGACCTGCAGCGACGATGCCTGTCGCGGCAGCGAGATGGTGTACTGCTATGCTGGGCTGAGCTCGAGCTGGGATTGCCGGCAGATCCGCTCCGACTACACGTGCCGTATGGTGAACGGAAACCCGGAATGCGGCGCTCCCGAGTCAGAAGTCGAATGTGACCCCCGCGCCGATGCGAGCACGTGTGCAGGAGACATCGCGCATGTGTGTATCGCCGGTCGCTGGGAAGAAATCGACTGTTCCCACCACCACGGCGCGACGTGTCTTGCCGAGGAAGACGGGCTCGTGCGTTGTACCAACTCGGCGGGCAGCTGACGCGATGGCTGAGGGCCTCAGCGTCCACCCCCGACGCCAGTGATACACGGGCGTCACCAGCGAACAGATTCTGCTCGGCAACAGCGCGGCTCCAGATGTATATTCTGTCTGGGTGGGTAAATCAGGGAGGATAATCATGCATAAGCTCGCGTTGACCCAGTGCTTGACAGCGGCGCTGCTCGCCGCTTGCGGCGGCAAAGTCTCGGAAGACAACCAAAGGGCGCTCGCGCCTTCACAGAACGGTGCGACCCCGTCGCGCGGGGGCGAAGAAACCAATGAACCGCGTGACGGTGACGAACGTCCCGGGGCAACGCCGGACTCAACCTGTACGAACGGCCCGGACGCAACGGGTGGTCCCGACGCGGACCCTCCGCGCGGCTCCAAACCGGCTAATGCCGACTGGGAGAACCAGTGTTTCACCACGTGGGATCCACCCACCTGTAACGGCGCCCGTTACGTTCGTTACGACCAGAACCACGACAAGTACGTCGGCGTGATCTTGTGTAGCTCGTCGCACTACAAGATCTACCTGGGTGAGTCGCTCACGGATGCATTCTATCAGATCGGCGACTACGCGGGACACGGGCAAGATCATTGCGAGCTCTTGGATCCCGACTTCCGAATCCCCAATGAGGACGCCATGAAGAGCGGCGGCTGCTCGGAGTGCGCAACGTCAGCAGATAGGGACTGGTACGAAAATCCAGTGGGTACTCGCGGCTACTCGCGAGCAACCTTCGCCGAACAGTTCCGGTTCGAGCCCGTTTGGCCGCAGTTCAACTTGTATACGGTCGAGTGGTACGCCTGTGGCGTCACTTTCTCCGCGGAAGGCGCGGCGTGTGCCGATCCCGGCGGCTCGCGCTAAAACGGGACTGCAAGTGTGATCAGTCGGGGTCGCGCACGCGCCGTCAACGGCTTCTGAACGCTTCGCTACCGTTCCGAGAGTGCAGCTGCTTCGACGCGATGAGCACGGAACAAGCGCAGCTTCCCGGGCGAGCCACGGTCGGAAGTAA
>DATHEN010001359.1:0-2083 GCA_035318565.1 Polyangiaceae bacterium | reverse complement strand
CCCGCCCTCCGCGCTATTGGCGGTCACGCGCACGTCAACCAGCGTCACTGAGCCCGTACTCGAAGAGCTCTGCGCGATGCCGCCACCGCGCGCCGTTCCGCCCTTCGAGCCCGGCGTGGGCGCCGCGTCGGCCTCCGCCGTGCTGCCGCTCCTGCCGAGCGCACGATTTCTGTCGAGAAAGCTATGCGTCAGCGTGATCGCGCCGCCGGCGTACACGCCGCCGCCTTCGGCGAAGCCGCCGTCATTGCGGAAGGCCGTACCTGCCCCGCCCTCGGCGGTGTTCTCTTCGATGCGCGCGTTGTTCGCGTGCAGCGCTCCAGCGACGTACACGCCTCCGCCCTGAGCTCCTCCGGCCGCGGCGCTGTCGGTCGTCGCGGCGGCGCCGCGCACCGAATTTTTGACTATGTACACGCCCTCGAGTGCGACGTCGCCCGCTGAGCGAAGCCCGCCGCCCTGTGCCGGCTGACTCGGATCGTCGCCAACCAGTGAACCACCGTGGAGGTACGCGTTTCCGATGGTGAGCTGCGCAGAGCCATGGTGCTCCAGGATGCGTTCACCGGGACACGTCTGGCGAATATGCACGAGGCCCCAACGGCCCACGAGGGTGATCGGCTTCGAGGTGGTGATGTCGAGATCACCCCCCGCGTTCGTGTCGTCTTTCCCGCAAAGTGTCAACTCGACGTGCGAGATCATCACCTCGATACGAATCGTGGGGTCAGCGCTGCGATTCGCGCGGTCGATGACCTCGCGCAGGGAGCCTTCCGCGCCGTCTTCCCAGGCCGTGACGGACAGCGTGCCCGCCTCGCAGGAGACCGTTACGAGTGCCGCCACAGCCAGCACCCCACGCACCGCCGCATTCCAAACCCCGCCCATGCTCATCATGTTCGGTGACTGCCTGCGCAGCAGGAGCGCGTCAATTGCCGCGAAGAAATAGCGTGTGACTGCGAGGGAACAACGTCAATGCGGCTGGCCGCCGACTACTGTTCGACGGCGCCGATATCACATCCCTCCCCCTGCGGCCGCTCCACGCCGCGTGCATCCACCGGCACGCTGCAACGCTCGGGCGGAATGCGATCGATCAGCACGCTGCCTGCGGCGGGCAAAGCGGTCGGCACTGGGCCGCCGTTGTCCACAAGCGCTCCTAGCAGGAACGCAGCGGGAGCCTGTTCGTTGGTCTCGTTTTGCGGCAGGCCGCAACTCGCATCGCTGAACCAGTTGTCGAAGCTGGACTCATCGCTCACCACGCCGCTCGCGCACGCGGCGGGCGCGCTCGTGTCGCTCGCTGGTGCGATCACCACGGAACCCGAGCTCGCGAGCTCCGCGAGCTCGAGCGTTTCTGCACCCGTGTTCTCGGCGATCGTCGCATGCTGAAGCTCCAAGCGATGCGCCATCACCGCGGCGCCGCGGTTCGCCAAGAATTCGCTGCCGATCGGACCAACGGACCCGAGACGGTTGCCGACCAGGGTCGCATTCGTGAGCCAGACGGTCCCCCTCGCAGAGACCGCGCCACCGCCGGTCACGCCCTGAATGGACTCCGGTACGGCGGGAGCGGTCGTGGGTCCCGTCGCCAGGTTGTTCGCCAGCGTGACGCGGGTTCCCCGCACAGATCCGGCGTGAATGCCGCCGCCTGCGAACGCCACCGGCAGCGGGCCGAAGTACCAAATCTGAATCTTGCCACTGTTACCGAGCAGAACGCTGTCCACGAGCGTGAGCTCGTTGCCAACCCGAATGCCGCCACCGCCCGCGCCACGCGCCTCGGTGGGATACTCTACCTGCGACGCAACCGCGTTGTTGGTGACGCGGCTGCCGGTGAGTCGTGCCGTGAGCACAATCGCAAACGCGCCGCCGCCTTTTCCGCCGGCCTCGTTGCCGTCCGCAGTGACCGCGTCGGCATCCAGACTGAATCCGAATGCCGCTCCGCCCTCGCCACGGGCAACGTTGTTGGTAAACTGCGCGTCTTCGAGCACGAGTCCGACGCCGGCAATGGCACCGCCGCGACCTCTGCTGAGTCCACCCTCAGCGGAGTTGGCGTCGAAACTTCCTCCGGACACGGTCACGCTGCTGTCGCCGGCAATCGCGCCGC
>DATHEN010001358.1:0-3319 GCA_035318565.1 Polyangiaceae bacterium | reverse complement strand
CGCACCACGGCTTCGTCGATCGTGGCTCCGGCCGTAGGCACGACGCAGGCGACGACCATTTCTCCGAGCGTGTCGTGCGGCACCCCTACCGTCGCCGCGATTTTCACACCCGGACATTCGCAGAGCACCGTATCGATCTCGAGCGGCGACACGTTGGCCCCGCCGGTCTTGATGATGTCATTCAACCGCCCCTGCCAATGCAGCTGCCCTGCGTCGTCGACAAATCCCCCATCGCCGGTTCGGAAGAAGCCTTCTTCGTCGAACGTTTCTTCGGCAGCTACGCGCAGGTAACCGAGCATCAGCGTGGGTCCCTTGACCGCAATTTCTCCAGCTTCACCGCGCTTCTGCAGCTTGCCGGTCATCGGGTCGACGATCTGGACGATGTTGCCGGCAAGGGCAAGCCGTGATTGCCGTGAGCGATCGCCGGAGACGTAACGCTCGGATGCACGGTGCTGAGCGTGAACGTCTCCGTGGTGCCATAGGCCGAGAGCGGTTCCTGCCAATTCGAGCTCACCGTGGGATGCGTGCGGAGAGGCGACGTCTCGCCGACATAGCAGAGGCAGCGCAGGTCGACCGCGCCATACGCCGGATCCTGGGCCAGGGCGGCCATTTGATGAGGCCACGCGAGCGGCGAGCTGACGCGCTCGGCCTGCATCAGCCTCAAGCTCTCACCGGGCGCGAAGTAGCTTTGCGGGATCAAGCATCCCCCCGCTGCGAACGTGGCGCCGAGCGCCATGCAGAAGTTGCCGGACCAAAAGAAACCGTTCGCCGTCCACGTTCGTACGTCCGAATCCACGCCGAAAATATGGTGCCAGCGCCAGCATTGAATTGCGGCAGCGCGATGCGCATGCACGATGGCTTTTGGCTTTGCGGTGGAGCCCGAGGAGAAAAACACGAGCCCCCGATCGGTGGGCGCGACTTGGGCGCCGATCGCTTCGATGAGCGGCGCCGGCGCGAGCTGCTCGCTGCTTAGAAAGTCCGCCCAAAGCTCGACGGCTCCTACTCTTGCGACCGCTCCGATGCAGACGGCCCGTCGCAGGAACGGCAGCCGTATCGATTGCACTGGGCCTCGACCGTGTGCGAGCTGCGGGCACAAGGCGATCAATTCTGCTTCGAAATCCCGCTCGAGCACCGAGCGTTCGAAGATCAGAAGCGAAACATCGCCCGTGCGCAGCAGGTACTCGAGCTCGGCGCCCTTGGCGAAAGTGCTGAGGGCAACACAAGTTCCACCGGCGAGTGCGATACCGAACATCGCCGTGATCCATTCCGGCCGGTTCGTGGCCAGGAGCCCGACTCGGGTGTCCTTGGTGACGCCGCGCGCGACCAAGGCCCGAGCCACTGTAAACGCCTCATCCCAAACCTGCGCGTAGGTACGGCGGATGACCGGCCCCGAAGATGGATGAAAAACCAGCGCCTCCTTGGCGGCGTATTTCGAGCATACCTCGCGCAAAAATCCGCCCAACGTGAGGGCGCCGATCCGCTCCTCGACAAGGGGAATACCTCGGATGGTGGAATCCATTCTCACCTCGATTCTTGCGAGTGCATGCGCGCACGAATTGCCGGGTCCAACGGATCCACGGAAGGCTCCAACTGCGCACCAAAAGTTTTGAACACCATGGCGAGCACTTCGTAGCAGCCGACCGTGAACACGATGTCCATGAGCTCGGTCGTACCGAAGTGCAGCGACAGTCGCATCCAGGTTCCATCTTGAATTCGCGCATCCGTATGCAGCTCATCGACGGCACGCATCAGATCAGCGTCGATCGGATCCCATCCCGGAGCATCCGCCCCGAGCTGGACCCGCTCGAGCTCGGCTTCGCTCAATCCCGCATTGCGACCCAACACGACGTGCTGGATGAACTCATACTCCGAGCGCCGCAACCAGCTGATGCGCAGGACCAAGAGCTCGCGAATGCGCTTCGACACGCTGCTTGCGACTGCAACATGGTTATTGAAGGTGAGGAATGCCTTCGCGAGCGCCGGGTGGCGCAAGATGACTCCGAGACCGTGCATTCCGCGCGCATCCCCCGCGCCATAGTGCGACAGCACGAAATCGCGCGCGCTCGGGAAGGCGCTGGCCGCGTCCTCGATCTCCTTGTCCCATTCGGGCGGCAGGAGTGGAGAAACGCGCGGGGAAAACTGGTTCTGCATGCCTCATCCTGCGGCCGTCAGTTCGGCCGTTGAAGTTAGCCGGGACTAGATTGGTAATCAACAGTGATGTTGATCAGTTGGCCGCGCGCTAGCTCGTGTCGAACACGCGAATCAGCGAGCATCCAGGGGCCCCGCCCACACCGGCAGAGGATCCTCACCCTGCATCGTATGGCACCTGGTGATTTCCAGCGCGCGCGATCCGTGAATATGATTGAGTCATGCGCGCGCACGGCGCACGGCGCACGGAGCCGGTAGCATGGCGGAAGGCACGGCAGAGACATGAAAGAGAAACGGGCCCGCAGGAAACGCGACCCTGAGCGCACGCGTGAAGCGATCCTCGAAGCAGCGCGCGAGGTGCTCGCGCAGGATGGCAAAGAGGGTTTGAGCGTGGCCCAAGTGGCCCAGCGCGCCGGCGTCAACCGCGGCACCGCGTACCAGCATTTCCAGACCCGCGAACAGCTGATCGAAGCCACGGCGGCGTGGGTCAGCGACAAGCTGTATCGCGCGGTATTCGGCGACCCCGCTCTCGCGCACGATCGACCGGTCAAAGGCCACGACATCGAGGCGGTGAACGAGCACCTCGCCGCCTTCGCCATGGAGAACCCGGCGCTCGGTCGCATCTGGCTGTTCGAGGTTTTGAGCTCGACCCGCCCCTCCGACGATCCATTCTGGCGCCAATACGCGTCGAGCTTCGCGCGGTTTTCGAAGACCCCCTCGGCCCAGCCGGGCATGGACATCGAGGTCCTCTCCGTGCTTTTCCTGGCCGGCCATTTCATCTGGCCGGTATGGGCTCGTGCGCACGCCCGCAGCGCGAAAGAGCGCCAACAGATGGTGAAGCGATTTACGCGCGAAGTATTGCGGTTGACGCTGCACGGAACGCTGCGCCCTGAAAAATTTCGCGATCTCGAGGCGCGCGTGAGCCAGCGGAAAGACAAATGAGCGCCCGGTCATCGGCAGCATCGGAACGATCTTTTCGTTCGGTGTGTTGCATGCGGGCTTGACGAGGGTAACGAGAAGCCCAAGACGTGCCTAACCCCAGAGATCACCTGAGTTGAACCCGATATCCAGCGTGTTCGAACCAACCCCGGCAATGACGCGTCGTAACGCGATAGCGAGCCCGTCTTGCGAGTCGACGGAGAGCCAGTGGGTGACGAGGACCGTGCTGGCG
>DATHEN010001357.1:0-10509 GCA_035318565.1 Polyangiaceae bacterium | reverse complement strand
AGACGCTCTGTCCGTCGCGCGCGTTCTGGAGGACGCGCTCGTGGAAATCAGCGGCGCCGGCATCGACACTGCGCAATATTTGGAACGGGAGTTCGGCCCGGGGCGCCGAGAGATGCAGCAAGCGCTTGCCCGAGCGTTGGCGCAAGGGGAGCCAGCCAGCGGAGCTTCGCAACGACGCCGTCGCCGGCTGATGGCCGCGGGCGCGGCCCTCGCGACGGCGCTTCTCGGCGTGGCCGTCTGGAGCAACGTCGCGCGCACCCGTGTTCCTGCCGTAACGAGCGCGCGTACTGCTTTGCAGGCGGCGGCGATGCTCGCGACCGAAATCGCCAACAGAACCTCGCCGCGCACGACTTCGGCGCCCGCGAGCGTTGCGCGACCCACGCCCGCGAGCCGCCCGACGAGAGCACGCGCCGAGCGCAAGCGAGGGACGAACGCCGGCGGCGGCAACGTGCGATTGTGGGAGTGGCAATGATGCGATGGGTGCTCGCTGCGATGCTGCTGGCGCTGAGCGTGCTGAGTGCTGGAGCTGCCGCTGCCGACCGGGGTGCTACGGGCGCTCGCGTTACCGAAGCGCGTCGGCAATTCGATGACGCGGTCGAGCGCCTGAAGGCAGGTCGCTTCGCCGAAGCTCGGGACCTACTGAATCAGTCGCTCGCGCTGGCTCCGAATCCCGCGACGGCGTTCAATCTGGGGGTTGCGTACCGCGGTACCGGGGAGACGCAGCAAGCCGTCGAGGTACTTTCGTCGCTGCTCTCCGGGGAGTACGGCCACATCAACTCCGAGCGTCGCGCCGAGGTCAGCGCGCTGCTCGCCGCCGTCACAGCCGAAGTGGGAACACTGACCATCGAAACGCGCGGCGCTGCGGTTGCGGACGTGCGCGTTGACGGCCGGAGCGTCGGCGCGTCGCGCGCTGCTGGGCGAGTCGTCGCCAAAGTAGATCCCGGCGAACGTCTGGTGACCGTCTCTGCCGACGATCGCATTCCGGTGGAGCGGCGCGTCCGCGTCGCCATGGGTGCCCGGTTGACGCTGTCGTTCGAGCTCGAACCGACTCCCCAGGCCAGAGTGGGCACCATCGCCGTGGACAGCCCTGACGAGGGCGCAGAGCTCGAGATCGTCGGGGTCGCGCGCGGCCGCGGTCGGCTCGAGCGCAGCGTTCGTCCCGGAACCTATCGGGTGCGGCTGCGCGGTCCGGGTGTAAAGCGTGAAGCCACGGTCGTGGTGCGAGCGCGCTCGACGGTGCGCTACCGTTTCGGGGAAACTTCGAAGACCATCTGGCAAAGTCCCGTGTTCTGGGCGGCGGCGGCGTCGGTGACTGCCGCAGCCACCGTGGGAGCCGTGCTGCTACTGCGTCCTGGGCAGGAAGATCCCGTTCGAGATCCGGAGTTCGGGGTCGTGCAGGCGCTGGGACGCTGAGTGCATGCTGCGACTGTTCCGGGCGCTGTGGCTCGTGTGCCCGCTGATCGTGACCTGCCAGCCCGTGGCGGCGACACAGGTGATCGTGCGATTTGCCGTGGATTCGGAGCTGCGTCCCAGCGCCGCTCGTTTGCGCGTGCGGGTCACGTCGCACGAGGGTGACGTCGTGCTCGATCGCGAGAAGTCGATCGATGGCAGAGACTCCGAGCTGGCGCGGGTGCCGATCGTCCCGCGCGACGAGGATGCGTCACGCTCCTTCGGCGTGCAGGGCGAGCTGTTCGACGCGCAAGGTCAGCTGCTCGGCGTCGAGCGCGCCGAGTCCAGGTATATCGAGCACGAGCTCGGCGAGATCCTGCTCGTGTTCGACGCGGCATGCACCGACGTCGGTGACTGCGGAGAGGGCCGGCGCTGCGCGGCAGGAGCCTGCGTGGGTTCGTGCGTCGCCCCCGTGGCGCGCGCCGTGACCGAGACGCCGCCGCGCTGCCAAGCGTGCGAACGCTGTCGCTCCGGCCGCTGCGAGCCGCTGCCCGACGGCAACGAGTGTGGCTGTGCCGGTGATCGCTGCGAAGCGGGAAGTTGCGTCGTTGCCAGACCCATTCAGCATGCGACGGTTGCCTCGGCACACAGCTGCGCCGTGTCGCCTGACGCCGGGGCGTACTGCTGGGGCCGCAACGAAAAAGGCCAAGTGGGCATCGTGACCGACGTGCCGGCCACGCCGGTGCCCACGCTCGTGCTCGAGCTGTCGAACTTTTGGCGCGACATCGCCGCGGAGGGGCTGACCACGTGCGCCCTCGGTGGCGACGAGGTGCGGCACTGCTGGGGCGACAACTGGTTCGGGCAATACGGCAGCGGTGAACTCGGTGTGGGAAGCTCGGAACCGGTGACGAGCGCCTCGCCGCGGCTGCGGGAATTGTCCGCTGGAGGCGCGCACTATTGCGGCCTCGACGCCGAAGGCTCGACGTGGTGCTGGGGCTACAACGAGCGCGGCCAACTGGGACGCGGCAGCTTCAGTGAACGGGAGGCCGAGCCCGCGCGGGCTCTCGTCGGCGTGCTGCAGCTCGTGGATGCTGGAGGCCTGCACAGCTGTGGCATCGACCGAACCGGCAAGCTGTGGTGTTGGGGTTACAACGACTCCGGTCAACTCGGCGTCGGGGATTCGACCGATCGCCCGACGCCCGTGCGCCCGGGCTGCGAGCCGGGTCAATCGGACGTTTGTTTCGACGACTGGGTCAGTGTTTCCGGCGGCACGTACCACACCTGCGGCATCCGGCGGGACGGATCACTCTGGTGCTGGGGCGGCAATGCGAACGCGCAGCTCGGCGTGGGAACCACCGGCACCAATGAACGCGCGCCTCTTCGAGTGAAAGCCTCCGCGCCATGGTCCGCGGTGGCAGCCGGTTATCAGCACACGTGCGCCATCCGGAGCGATGGCACGCTGTTATGCTGGGGCGCCGGCGAATACGGTCAGCTCGGCAATGGTGCGCGCGAGCGACAAAATGTTCCCGTCGCGGTGAACGCGCCCGATTCTCGCTCGCGCTGGGAGCAAGTTCTCGTTTCGGGTGCTGCAGGGCCGGCCAGCAGCGGCCATACCTGTGCCGTACGCAACGATCGCACGCTCTGGTGCTGGGGCAGAAATGAAAGCGGGCAACTCGGCACCGGAGCGTTCACGGAAGCAGGCGTCGCGGCGCCCCGGCGCGTGTGTCTGCCGCCGAGGTGACCGCGACGATTCCCGTTCTGAGGCTAGCGCGGGAGCACAGCACCCGTATCGTGCCACACGTTGCCGGACCACACCGGGAGTTGCGCGGCCCGAAACACGTGGGTTCCATAGTACCCGCCCTTTGGCCAAAACCCGCCAGTCGGAGCCCGCATGAAACGGTTGTTCGTGATCGAACCGTTGGTGATCCGATAATTGCCGGTATTGTGATCGTACCAATAAAAGGTGTACCCGCCGCCGTTCATGAGGTTGCGATCGACGACTACGTCACTGATCGGACCGAGGTCGGCTTTGAGTAGGATGCACGAGGTCTGGGTGTGTTGATTGTCGAGTCGATTGTGCACGATCCGTAGATGATGAGCGTTCGTGCTCTGAATCACGTCGTTATGCGTGGTGGCGCCTCGATACGGATCGTGCAGCCACGAATCATGCACCTCGGCCCAGCCCTCCATGCGCAAGATATCACCCGAGCCGTACGCGTTGACTCGCCGCAGCGTGTATCCCGTGTAGCCGACGAGCGCGATGCCACCTGCCGATCGATCGGCGTTCTGTCCGTCAATCTCGGTATCCTCGACGAGTAGATTGTTGTTGGGATCCCGCGTATCGATGGCGGACGCGTTGGCGACGCGGATCCGACTGTTTCTTATCACCACGTCGTGCGCGCGGATCTGAAGCTGGCCATTGATGTCTTTGCCGTCGATCACCGTGCCCGCGACCCTGATGAGCATCGGCCCGCTGTAAGGGGCCAGCGTCACGGGCCGGCGCACGTCGCCCGGCAGGCCTTTGGGGTAACCCGTCGTGGCAGCCGTCGGAAAGCCGTTGGCCGGTGGCGGCGGTGGCGGCGGTGAACCGGCGTCCGCGCTGCCGAGCGTGGATACGGCGAAGTTGTCGAATTGAGCTGGATCATTGCGTGACCCAAGTCCGACCTTGCCGCCCGTTCGGGTCAGCCCGGCCGCGCTGGCAATTTGGACGCCATTGCGCAGAATGCTGGCCCCCGATCCCTGGCGCACGATGCGAATCGAGTAAGTGGTGCCCGCCTGAATGGCCGCGGAGATGTCGACCAGCTGTGTCAACACGCCATTGAGATAGTTGAACACTCCGCTCGTGCGCTCGTCGTTCGACTCATTGAAGCTCACGAAATAGTAGTTATTGACGTCAGCGTAGTTGAACACGATCGAAAAATCGTCCCAAGCGCTGGCCGACGCGCTCACGGCTGCATCCACGCTCAGCGTGAAGTCGGTGGGTGGTGCAGCGTTGGCAATGCTCAGGTTGCCGTGCGGCGTGGCGGTCGCTGGATTGGTCAATGCGTACTTGCCGCTCAGCATCCCCCAAGTTCCACCAAGCACCGGAGTGAACTCGGCACCGTTGATGACCGAGTCCGTGGCTCGAGCGGATTCCGCCGGCTCACCAGAGCAGCCAGACATCGAGGTAAGAGCGGTCACGCAAGAAAGCGTGACGACGATACGGTAGCTATTTTTCATGGGGATCTCCTCAGCGAACTCGCATGCGCCCATGCCGACGGCCGGCGATCGGACTGCGGCGCGACATCGACGCCACGACACCCCCCGGAGTACACCTGCGCGTCCGTGCGCGCTTATTACACTTGCTGCGCGATAGGGGCGGTAAGGCTGCACATTTTTACGTGCTGAGCCGGCATCGCCAGCCTACGCAGCCGTCACGCCACTCGCGGCTCACTCGTTTCAAAGCACGTGCGCGAAGCTGAATTCGACCCAGAGCTCGCGGCTCTTGCCGGGCTCGACCTCGAGCAGGCCTTCGCCCGTGTTGAGTGCGTTGCCGAGCGCCGTCCAGGGTTCGAGGCAGACGTAGTCCTTGCCTGTTAGCGTCCACACTATCCAACGCTGAAACTCCGGCGAGCCGCGCACATCCAAGCGCGTGCCGTCCGCGAGCAGCAAGGCACAGGACGACGCGCCGTGGTCGAGCAGGTGCAAGTCGAGCTCGGTGGACGTGAAGTCGAAACCCGTGAATGGCACACTGCGCTTCTGAACGTTGTCATATGCGCGCGTGGCGCGTGTGGCGATACGCGCGCGCGCCTTGTCGTGAACGGCGAAATACGGATGATAACCGAGCGCGAACGGCATGGGCGTCGCGCCCGTATTCTCGATGCGAGCCGTGATGCGCAAGCTGGCCCCCGAGAGCTCGAAGCGTAATGTCGCGTGAAACGGCCACGGAAACTGCTCGAGCGTCTCGGCGTTCGAGGTAAGCTCGAGCGTCACGAGCGCGGCTGTGTCGGACGTGCTCGCCACGGTCCACGGCAGGTTGCGGGCGAAGCCGTGCTGCTTCATCGTTCCGGAATGGCCCGCCCGCGTCCAAGCGTCGTTCTTCAGCTTGCCCGGTGACGGAAACAGCACCGGGATTCCCCCGCGTACGTTCTTGGTCGCATCGATCAGTGTGCTCTCGTCGAGATACAGGAGCTCACGTGCGCCGACGCTGAACGACGTAACCAGCGCGCCGCGCTCGGGTGCGATCAGCGCTCGGCTATGGTCGGCTTCGTCTTCGAGAACGATCAGATCTCCCAGCGCTTCTGCAGCGGAAGATTGGCTGCTCACCTTTGGCATGCGCCCAGCATACAACGCTCGTGCTCGTTCCGTGGCCGCTACCTCAACCCCCGCGAGACTCGGAGGGGCGCATGATCAGCGCTGCGACCAGCCTCTTCAGTCCGGGTGCGGCGAAGCCGGCAGTCTTGCGTGGCGCGAACGCGCCCAGCACCAGAGATCCGATCACGAACGCGAGCACCGAGCCCGCGTCGCTCTCCGAGAGCTTTCCGCCGGAGCGCGCGCGGATTGCCGCGAGCTCCGCGTCGATGAGGCGGCGCATCCGCGCGAACAACACTGGGTTGCGCACGGCTTCGGCGAACACGCCGACCCAGCAGCGCGCGGCGGTCAGGTCGGAGCGCTCGTCGAGCTTCAAGGCGCCGTCGATATACGAGGTCAGAGCGTCATCTGCCGTCTCGTAGTCGCGGACGCGGCTGCGAAATCGCGACACCAGCTCTTCCAGCAACGAGGTCAACATCTCCCCCTTGTCCTGGAAGTGGTGGTGCAAGAGGCCTGGCGCGACATCCGCTTCGGCCGCAACCGAGGTTATGGTCGCCCCCGCGTACCCATGATCCGCCAACACTCGCGCGAAAGCGCCGAGGATCTGCCGGCGTCGTTCCTGACGATTGCTCGGTCGTCCCATAGTTTGGTTGTGTAACCAATTTATGCGCTTCAGGCTGAGCTCATGCACGATTTTTCTGACCGGGAGCATCGCCGCGAGGTTTGGCTTTCCATGGCGGACCACTTTCTGGACACGGAGACACGCCACGACATCCCACTGACCGCTCTCACCTGTGTCCGGGCCGGCCTGTCGACCGCTGCCGCGTGCGACGTCTGGCGGTATGAGGTGTCCCCGGCGGTGGCCTTCAACCTGTGGAACGTTGCGGGGGAGTGGGCCGCTTGGGATTGCGATTGGCTCGTGGAGCGCATCGAGCGGCAGCGAAACCGTCCGGGAATGTGGGGAGCGTTTCGCTATCGGCTTCGCGTTCATTGCCTCCACGGCGTGTGGCAGGCGATCGAGCGCTGCATGGACACGCTCTGGGCGCTCCCGTCGCCGGCGGAGCGCGAACAGTGGTGTAAAGACTGGACGTTCTTGGCGCGCCACTACTTCGACTTCTGCCCAAAGCCGTTGGCGTCGCTCGCACCCGCCGACCGGCGCAGGATCGCGTCGCGCTACCCCGAGCCGCTACTCCGGCTACTCGGGCCGGCGCTCGTCCCCGGGGAGGCGCACGCCGCCGAGCAGCGCCTGCGGTGTGCGCTAGATTGGGAGAAGGCATGACTCCGGACTCCCAAGCTCTGCGCAATCGCTTCGACGGCGCGCTGATCGCCGCCGGCGTTGCGGCCTCGCCCACCGATATGTCCGATGCTGTGTTCGATGACCTCGTGGCGCGCCATGGCGAGCCGCACCGGCACTACCACACGCTCCGGCACGTCAGCGCGTGTTTGGAGTGGCTCGATCGCTTCTACGGACTCGCGGAACGACCCGAAGAAGTCGAGCTGGCGTTATGGTTTCACGACGCGATCTACGACCCGCGCGCACCGGACAACGAGCTGCGCAGCGCCGGGCTCGCTCGCAGCGCGCTGAGCGGGCTCGGCGTGCCCAGCGAGGCTGTGGGTCGAGTATGGCAGCACATCGAAGCCACCCAGCATCACCAGGCGTCGAACTGCGATTCGGCGCTCGTCGTCGATCTGGATCTCACGATTTTGGGTGCGGCCCCGCACGCCTTCGCCCGCTTCGAGCAGCAAATCCGGGTCGAGTATGCGCACGTTCAGGAGACGGTCTTCCGCGCGGGTCGAGCCCGTGTGCTCGAGAGCTTCTCGTCTCGCTCCGAGATCTTCCGTGCGGTGCCGATTCGGGAACTCCTCGAAACCCGAGCTCGCGCCAACCTGGAGCGCCGCATCCAAGAGCTCCACAGGCAGGATTGAGCGAGTTTGTATGGACGGCACGTTGCACATCCTTGGACCGAAAGCTGCACTTCGCGCGTGTGTTTGTACGGGGTTCGTACACTGATGCTCGGGTGCAGGCCGGCGAAACCAGGGGTTTTTGCCGGCGGCTACGGCTGGTGTTCAGGGCATTGCTCTTGCTAGGGCCGGTGCATGGATGCCCAGGGCAACGTCGATGTGAGTGACCTCGAGGAGGAGCTATACATTCCCCCTCGTTCCATCCGCTATTTCCTGTCCGACGACAGCGGACTCGAATTTGCGGCTAACGCCGTCGCGAACGGCGGAGCCGTGACGCACGGATTCGCAAACTTCTACGTGATCGTGTCGCGCCCCGAGCGGGACGTGGTCGTGGGCATCAACCGTATGAAAGGGCGGCCGGACGACCAGGTGGGCAGCGTGTCGACGACACCGCTGCGCATCCCCGCGCTCTTCGACTGGTCGCGGCTTCCCGGAGGCATCGACCAGCACGCCGTGCTGAGCTTGATGGATGCGCTCTATGACATGGGGCCGTTCGGCTTCCGCGGTCCCGCCGCAGCGCATATGCCGAACCACCTGACGTTCGTGGACCAGGGTATCCGAACGACACAGGTGATTGCTCCCGGCTATGCCTGTCATTCGAATCGCTTCATGGCGCGTGCCATGGACCTCGTGCACACGGACTACCTGTACATCACGTCCGCGAATCGCTCGCGGCATCTCACCGGAGCAGAGGACGAGCCGGCGCATTTCCGCGGCAGCGACATCAAAGCCGAGTTCGGACACCAGCCCGGTTTCGTGGTGCTGCGCCATCCGGACGAGGAGGCCGCGCGCCAGCGCTATCCGGCGTTCGCCCCCATGTCGACCACGATCCTGGCATTTCACCGCATGGGAGACGCGAGCGGGGACCACCCAAAACTCATCGTCGAGCGCCACGGTTCGATGCACCTCGACGACCTAGCGCCGATCGTCGAACGCTACGGTTTCGGCCTGGAGCTCGGGCCCAAGGCTCGCGTGCGCCTGGCGCAGCGCGAGTACGCGCACCCGCCGTCGCTGCGAGGGCGCGCGTGAGCCGCAGTCATCGCGTAGGGCTCATCGTTCCGAGCTCCAACACCACCATGGAAACCGAGATCCCGGCGCTCCTGCAGCGCAGGACCGCGCAGGCGCCCGAGCACTTCACGTTCCACTCGAGTCGCATGCGCATGAAGAGCGTGACCCGCGAGGAGCTCGCGGCGATGGACAACGAAAGCGATCGCTGTGCGCTCGAGCTTTCGGACGCGCGCTGTGACGTGCTGGCGTACGCGTGTCTGGTTGCCATCATGGCCAGTGGTCCGCGCTACCATCTGAAGTCGGAGGAACGGCTCGCGAACGTGGCTCGAGGCAACCAGGGGCCGGCGCCGGTGGTCACGAGCGCAGGTGCGCTGGTGCGGGGCATCCAGGCGCTGGGCGCGCGCAAGGTTGCGCTGATCGCGCCTTACATGAAACCGCTCACCAAGCTGGTGTGCGACTACCTCGAAGAGTGCGGCATCGAAGTCGTCGACTCGCTGAGCCTGGAGGTTCCGGACAACGTCGCCGTGGGGCGGCTCGACCCGACGCACCTGATCGGTCACGCGGCGCGCCTGCAGACATCCGGTGCAGACGCGATCGTTCTGTCTGCGTGCGTACAGATGCAGTCGCTTGCGGCGATCCAGCCGGTCGAAGACAAATTGGGTCGGCCCGTGCTGTCGTCCGCTATCGCCACGACCTGGGAGATATTGAAGCGCCTGGAGCTCGACGCGCGCATCGACGGCGCGGGCGCGCTCCTGGCAGGGAAGTAGCTGAGCTCAGGTTTCAGCGAGACGGCTCTGCAGGCGCCGGATGTCCTCCGGCAACGCACGCACCCGCACGGCCACGCCCTGCTCTTCATAGCGCTCTTCGAGCACGCGCCCGAGCTCATGCAGCTCCGATACGAGGCGCTGGGCTGCGTAGGGAACGAGGAGCTCCGCCTCGACGTACGCGGCTTCGAAGAACTGGCGGATGTCGTCGCGCACCTGAGCCAGGTCCTCGGGCGCGTGCGCCGAGATGAACCATGCGTCCGGAAACGCGGCCTGGAGCTCCTCGCGCACGAGCGGCGCGACGAGATCCATCTTGTTCATGACGACGCGGCTCGGCACATCCGACGCGCCGATCTCGGTCAGGACCTCCTGCGTGACCTCGAGCTGGCGTTCCCAGGCGGGGTCCGATGCGTCCACGACGTGCAGCAGCAATGAAGCGTTCAGCGCCTCGTCCAGAGTCGATTTGAAGCTCGCCACCAGATCATGCGGCAACTTGCGGATGAAGCCGACGGTATCGCTCACCAGAATACGCGGGCCCACGGCGGGCGTCAGGGCGCGCACGGTCGTGTCGAGCGTTGCGAATAGCTTGTTCTCGACGTAAACGTCGCTGCCGGTGAGGCCGCGCATCAGCGACGACTTGCCCGCGTTCGTGTAGCCGACGAGCGCTACACGCCGCTCGTTGCTGCGCTGGGCACGGCGCACGGCTTGTTCGCGTTGCACTGCCTCCAGCTGCTCCCGGAGCTCCGCGATGCGATCGCGGATCTTGCGTCTATCCAGTTCGAGCTGGGATTCGCCCGCGCCGCGTCCCTGCTGGCGTTCCTTGCCGCGCGGCGACTCTCTGAGCCGCGGCGCCGCGTAACGAAGCCGCGCCAGCTCGACCTGCAGGCGTGCCTCGCGGCTCTTGGCGTGCCGGTGAAAGATCTCGATGATCACGCCGGTGCGGTCGAGCACGCTCGTGGCGGTCGCGCGTTCCAGGTTCCGCAGCTGGCTCGGCGTGAGCTCGTGATCGACGGCCACGAGCTCCACGAGCGGCTCGATCTGCGTTTTCTGTCGAGCGCGCTCCTGTTCCGTGTTCGCGTCTTCTTCGGGGGGCGCA
>DATHEN010001356.1:0-6386 GCA_035318565.1 Polyangiaceae bacterium | reverse complement strand
TGCGCTGCATCCGTGTGGCAGCAGAGACGCCCGAGTATAGAGCCCGTTACTCCGAGATATACGACGTCCCGGTTCATTTCGAGCAGCCCCGCACCGAGGTCGAATTGGACGCGGCGGTTTTCGAGGAACCCATCGCGCTGGCGGATCCGGCGACCGCGAAGCTCGCCGCCGAGCTCTGTGCGCGCGTGGCCAATTCGCCGCTTCCAGCGGATGGCTTGATGGGACAAGTCCGGCGCTTGATGAATTCGGCGCGCGGGCAGCCGCCGGATCTCGATGAGCTCGCGCGTGCCCTGCAAACGAGCACGCGATCCCTCCGGCGTTCGCTGCGCGAGATGGGCACGTCCTACCTGGAGCTCTTGGACGAGTCCCGGCGCTTTCGTGCCGAAGAGTGGGTGCGCGCCACTCACATGACGTTCGAGGAGATCGCCGAACGGCTCGGATTCAGCGACGTACGCAGCTTTCGTCGCGCGTTCAAGCGCTGGACGGGGCACACCCCCGGCGAGGTGCGCGGAACGGAGTTTCCGCTGCGGCCCGGCGACGCGGACCTCAGCGGCGTACCGAATCGTAGTTGAGGTTGGGGCCGAGCCAGCGCTCCACTTCCTCGAGCGTCATGCCTTTACGCACGTGATAGTCGCTGGCCTGATCGCGGTCGATCTTGCCGAGGCTGAAGTAACGCGACTCTGGATGCGCGAAGTACAGCCCACTCACGCTCGCTCCCGGCCACATCGCGTAAGACTCGGTGAGCAGCATGCCAGTGCTCTTTTCCACGTCGAGTAGCTTCCAGAGTGTGCCTTTTTCCGTGTGGTCGGGGCACGCGGGGTAGCCGGCGGCCGGGCGAATGCCGCGATATTTTTCGCGGATCAACTCGTCTTTGCTGAGATCCTCGTCGCGCCCGAAGCCCCATTCGACGCGCACGCGCTGGTGCAGGCATTCGGCGAAGGCCTCGGCCAAGCGATCGGCCAGAGCTTCGGCCATGATCGCGTTGTAGTCGTCGTGCTTGGCCTTGAAATCGAGGCACAGCTCGTTGATACCGATGCCGCTCGTCACGGCGAACGCGCCGATGTGATCCGGGAGTCCCGTCTCCTTGGGCGCGACGAAGTCCGCGAGGCTCCGGCAGGGCTCGTTCGGGTCACGCTGGCTCTGCTGGCGCAAGAAATGAAAGCGATCCAGGACCTGCGCGCGCCTATCGTCGGCGTAAAGCTCCACGTCGTCCCCGCTGGCGTTCGCGCGGAAGAAACCGTAGACCCCGCGCGCGCTGATGAGCTTCTGATCGATGATGCGATCCAGGAGCGCGTTGGCCTCGGCAAAGAGCAGGCGCGCTTGTTCGCCGTATTTCTCGTGCTCGAAAATGCGTGGGTAGACGCCCTTCAGCTCCCAGGTGTGGAAAAACGGCGTCCAGTCGATGAACTCGCGCAAGGTGGTGAGCGGAAAGTCGTTCAACACCCGTACTCCAGTGAACTCCGGGCGCGGCACGTCTTCGCGGCGCCACTCGATGGGGGTTCGGCGCGCTCGTGCCGCCTCTAGGGATACTAGATCACGCCGCGGTGCCGAGTGGAGCTTCCGTAGCTTCTCGTATTCGATGCGATGTTGCGCCACGAACGCATCTCGGCCTTCGTCGCTGAGCAGGCTGGTGGTGACGGGTACGGCGCGGCTGGCGTCGAGGACGTGGACTACGGGCTGGCTGTAGTGCGGGGCGATCTTGACGGCGGTGTGCGCCTTGCTGGTGGTGGCGCCGCCGATCAGGAGCGGGAGCTTGAACTCGAGGCGTTCCATCTCGCGTGCCACGTGGGTCATCTCGTCGAGCGAAGGCGTGATGAGACCGCTCAGGCCGATCACGTCGGCCTTCTCCTGCCGAGCCCGTTCCAGGATCTTTTCACACGGGACCATCACGCCCATGTCGATCACTTCGTAGTTGTTGCAGGCCAGCACCACTCCCACGATGTTCTTGCCGATGTCGTGGACGTCGCCTTTGACGGTCGCCAGGACGATCTTGCCTTGGGTCTTCGCCACGCCGCCGGCCTTGACCAGCTCGGCCTTCTCGGCCTCCATGAAGGGCGTCAGGTAAGCGACGGCTTTCTTCATCACGCGCGCGGATTTGACGACCTGCGGCAGGAACATCTTGCCCGCCCCGAACAGATCACCCACCACGCTCATGCCGTCCATGAGCGGTCCTTCGATGACCGCGAGCGGTCGGCCGAGCTTGGCGCGCGCTTCCTCGGTATCGGCGTCGATGTAAGCATCGATACCCTTCACCAGGGCGTGCGAGAGACGCTCCTCGACGCCGCCCTTGCGCCATTCCTCTTCCTTCTTCGCGTTGGCGGCGCCTGTCGGGCTCTCGGCCTTGATGCGTTCGCCGAAATCCACGAGCCGCTCCGTTGCGTCGGGCCGGCGGTTCAGCAGCACGTCCTCCACCAGCACTTTGAGCTCCGGCTCGATCTCTTCGTACACCTCGAGCATGCCGGCGTTCACGATGCCCATGTCCATGCCGGCGCCGATGGCGTGGAACAGAAACGCCGAGTGCATCGCTTCGCGCACGCGGTTGTTGCCCCGGAAGCTGAACGAGATGTTCGAGACTCCGCCGCTCACCTTGGCGTGCGGTAGGTTTGCTTTGATCCAGCGCGTGGCCTCGATGAAGTCCACCGCGTAGTTGTTGTGCTCCTCCATGCCGGTGGCCACGGTGAGGACGTTGGGATCGAAGATGATGTCCTCGGGGGGGAAGCCGACTTCGTCCACCAGGATGCGATACGCGCGCTCGCAGATGCGGGTCTTGTCCTGAAGCGTCGCCGCCTGGCCCTGTTCGTCGAACGCCATCACCACTACGGCCGCGCCGAACCTGAGCACCGTGCGTGCGTTTTCGCGGAACTTGTCCTCGCCTTCCTTCAGGGAAATCGAATTGACGATGCCCTTGCCTTGCAGGCACTTGAGGCCGGCTTCGATCACCTCCCACTTCGAGGAGTCGACCATGAACGGCACCTTGGCTACCTCGGGCTCGCTGCCCAGAAGGTGCAAGAAGCGCGACATCGCGCTGACGCCGTCGATCATGCCTTCGTCCATGCAGATATCGATGACGTTGGCGCCGTTTTCGACTTGCTGGCGGGCTACGCTCACCGCATCTTCGTATTTGCCTTCTTTGATCAGCTTGGCGAACTTGGGAGAGCCGGCCACGTTCGTGCGCTCGCCGATCATCAGATACACGCCGCGCTGCTGCGTGAACGGCTGCGAGCCCGAGAGCCGCAGCGGGCTCCAGTCGCCGTCTGGCGCAGCGGCCTCGGCGGGTTCGGAGGCGACGACCGCGGCAGACGAAGACGCGCGGCGCACGAAACCGCGCGGAGGTTTGTCGGCGAGCGCCTGGGCTATCGCTGCGATGTGCTCGGGGGTGTTACCGCAGCAGCCGCCCGCGATGTTGATGAGCCCACCGTTTGCGAAGCTCTCCAGGAAGCGTGCCATATCGGGCGGCTCCAGGTCGAAGCCGGTGGCTGAAAGCGGGTTCGGCAGGCCGGCGTTCGGATAACAGGAGATGGCAGCGCCGGCCTTTTCGGAGAGCTCGCTCAAGAACGGGTACATCACGTCGGGGCCGAGCGAGCAATTGAGCCCGATCGAGAGCGGCTTCACGTGTTTCACCGCGTTCCAGAAGGCTTCCACGGTTTGCGCCGAAATCATGGTTTCGCCGCCGCGCCCGACGGCTGCGGAGACCATCACCGGCAGCTCCTTGCCGTCCGCAGCAAACACTTCCTGGATCGCGACGAGCGCCGCCTTGGCGTTGAGCGAGTCGAAGATCGTCTCGACCAGCAATACGTCCGAGCCGCCGGCGATCAGCGCACGCACCTGCTGCACGTAGGCCGTCTTCACCTGGTCGAACGTCACCACGCGAAAGCCGGCGTCCTCGGCGTCCGGTGAGTTCGAAAGCGACACGGTGAGCGGGCCGATCGCGCCGGCCACGAAGCGCGGCCGCGAGTCGGCGTTCGCGACACGGTCCGCCCATTCGCGGCACTGCCGGGCGCTCTGCTCGTTGATCTCCCAGGCGAGGTCGTTCAGAAACTGGTCTTCGATGATCTTCTGGTAAAATTCGGGATCTTTACGCCCGCCGTGCTCGCGCGGGTCGTCCACGAAGAACTCGCTCTGCGTGATGCTCGTGGCGCCGAAGGTGTTCGTCTCGATGATGTCCGCGCCGGCTTCCAGAAAGCGCCGATGAATGTCGCAGATCATCTCCGGCTGCGTCAGCGAGAAGATGTCGCCGTTGTTGAGCAGATCTTTCTTGGAATCCTTGAAGCGTTCGCCGCGGATGTGCGCTTCCGTCATGTTGTAGGTGCGAATGGTGGTGCCCATTGCGCCGTCGATGATGGCGATCCGGTTCTGCAAGAGCTTCTCGAGTGGATGCAGCTCGCGTTTGGCGTTCGGCGTGGAAGACATGCTCAGCCCTTCGTTGGTTTCTTGTGCTTGGGAGCGCTGGTTTTCGGCTTGTCGGCGATCGCGAGGACCACCTGAAGATGTGGCTTTTTGGCTTCGCGGCTGGCAACGCCGGAAGAAATGACGTCGAGGCCGGCGTCGCTCAGCAGATTGCGCACACTGCGTGGCGAGAAGCCCGCGTGCCGTTCACCGTAGCGCGCGGTCACCTCGAGCTGCTGGTGTTGATCGAGGCACAGAACCACGAGCCGTCCGCCCGGTCGCAGGACACGCGCGCATTCTTCGAGTGCTCGAGCCGGTTGCTCGGCGTAGGTCAGCGTGTGAAACATCAGCACCGAGTCGAACGACCGCGTGCGATACGGCAGATCGTGGACGTCCGCCACTTCGGCACGGACGTGCGGGAAGCGCGCGAGCCGCTCCCGCGCTGCATCGATGAACCGCGCGCTGGTGTCGATGCAGGTGAGTGAACGGCAATACGGCGCCAGCGACAACGCGGCCGCGCCATCTCCGGAGCCTACGTCGAGCACGTCTCCGAGGGTCAGCAGCGCGGCGATGCCTGCGGCCAGGGACTGCCAGGTGCGGCCCGGAGAGTAGTAGCGCTCGATGTCGTCGATCGCCGACTCGGGTAGTCCTCCGCGGCGTTCCGCCTCGAGCTCTCGGAGGCGCTTCTGATCCCCTTCCAGGGTGGGGTCCGGAAAACTCGTGGCTTCGTCCAGAACTGCGCGCGCGCTGCCCTGTAAGCTGTCCAACGTGAGCGCGTAGAATGACTGTGACCCCTGGCGCCGGTCGCGCACGAAGCCGGCCTCGCGCAGGCGGCCCAGGTGAGTCGAGACCCGCGATTGCGTGATGCCCGTCACTCGCACCAGGTCCGTCACGCACAGCTCGCGTTCGCGCAGCAGCGCACACAGCCGCAGGCGGCTTTCGTCGCCGAGCAAGTTCAGTGTTTCGACGTACTGGGTAAGGGCCATATCCGAATATCGAGATGCCCGGATAGGTTTGCCCGTCGGGCGGGCGGAGTCAAGGTCACACCCCCGTGCCGGCGCAGGTTCTGCGCAAAAAAAACCTGAAAATCCGCGAGGTAGTCGCGCGGGCCGTCAGTCTCCGCTGCAGGTGATCTGCAGCTTGTCTACGTACAAGTTCCGGTTCTCCGTGGGGGTGAACAGGTCGTTGTCGAAGGCGAGGCGCACGTGGGTCGTGCCGGATCGCGCGGGGAAGGGCACGCTGTACGTGGCCCAGTCGGCGCTCGTCACCTTCACGGTCGCGAGCGTGGTCGAGCCGACCGATACCACCATGTTCGGCCAAACGTTTGCGGCCACCAGTCCGCGCGCGGTGATGAGCAGCGTGCCCGCCGTGCCCGTGAACGTGTGCTGTGTTTCGATGTAACCGTTGCCCGTGAGGTTCCAGCCGCCTACTTCGGGCCGGCCGACTTGGTGGAACATCGTTTCGGCTTCGTAGCTTCCCGGTGTGCAGCAGGGCGGGCAAGTGCCGCCGCAGTCGACTGAAGTTTCGGCGCCGTTCTCGACTCCGTCCGTGCAGGTGGGCAGCGGCGGATCGGTGCGCGGCAGAGCGTCGATCCAGCGCTCGAGCAGCGCGATGTACTGGGTGTCCGTGCGCGAGCGGCCGAGCGGTGGCATGCGCACTCGCACATCCGTGCTGCGATCGCGCTCCCACAGCGCCGAGCGCGTGCGATCGCCGGGGGTGACGACGTACGTGCCTTCCGGAAACTCGACTTCACCGGAGAGGGTGCCGTAAATCACGCCCTGTTCGGCGAGCGGGGTTTGGTAGCGGGCGTCCCACGTGGCGTGGATCTCTTCGTCCACTCCGTGGCACATCGAGCAATTGCTGTCCCAGTAAGAGCGCACGCGGTCTTCGAGCGACCGTGTTTCGTCGCCGAGCGCGGCGAGTTTGGGATGGCTCGTCGTACCCTGCAGGGAGATCGCGCTGTCGAGCATGCCGAGCGAGGACCACGTAAAGAGCTGGTT
>DATHEN010001355.1:0-2648 GCA_035318565.1 Polyangiaceae bacterium | reverse complement strand
AACGCCGCGCCCGGCGCCGGCGACTCGACGCGCAGCAGCACCTCGTTCGCGTGTTTCTGCGAGCCGGTTCTCTCGATCACACCGGCCAGCTCGGGTGCAGCGCCTGACGAACGCACGGATGCCTTCGCCGCAGCGCCGTGTAAGCCGAGCGGACCAGCCAGATTCTGCCAAGCGTCCTGCTCGTCGCCAGACGCTTTCAGCATCAGCCGCAGCGGTGAGGAGCGTTGGCCTTTGAAGCGCGTGAGGTACAAGCGCAGCACGTCGAAGTAAGGCGGCCACCCCGCTTCGAAGCCCTCCATCTCCTTGTCCCAGTCCGTCTTGTCCGTGAACAAGCTGTGGACCATGCGCACCACGCAGGTACCGCCCCCACGTGCCTCGACGATGCACTCGGTGGCAACCGGCGGAGCATTCTCCGACCACTCCGGCTCCTCATAGGCGAAGCTGCGCGGCGGTTCCCAGCCCGTGACGTGTCCTTTCGACGTCACGCCCGGCATGCTCTCGAACGCGAGCTTGCCGCCCACGCGTTCCTCGATCTCCGTGGGTACGAACCACGCGGAAATTCCCGGCCCCGTGGCGATCGCCTGCCACACGTCTTCGGGCGTACCCGGCACCTCGAACTCCATCGCGACGTAGCGACGACCAGCTTCGTCTTTCTTCACGCTCATGATACCTCCTTGGGCTCTCGGGTCGTGGGAACTGGATGGGCCATGACGATCAACCGATGACTGCGCCCACCCGGGGTTGAAGCATCGTGATAGCGGCCCACCAGGCTGGTTACCGCTCGCGCCAGCTCCTCGGTGAACCGAGCGCGTTCTTCGGCGTTGCGAAAGCGTACCTCCGCGTCCACGGACAACGTGGCCACCCGCTTGTTGTTCGCGGCCGCTCCCCGCAGCAGCGCACCGAGTTCACGAATCACGCGCGCCGAGAGCGCGATCAAATACGCCGCCGAGAGGCGATCGCGGCTGTGCGCCGGATCGCACGCAGCGGGGCCGAGCGCCGACGGCGAGACCACGTAAGAAGCGGCATTGGCGACCAGCAGGCGCTCGGTGAGCCCGCCCCACTGCCGGGTGTCCGCTTCACGCACCATGCCGTGCGTTTCCAGCGCGCGCAGATGATAGTTCACCTTTTGACGCGCGATGCCCAGACGGCTCGCGAGCGTTGCCGCTGACGCCGGCTCGGCCAACTCCGCGAGCAAGCGACGGCGCACGGGATCGAGCGCCACGGCAGCCGCGCGCGGATCCTCGATTACCTGAACGTCGATCACCCGCAAAAGCTAGGCTTGACAACTTTTCTTGTCAAGCGAGTAAATCCAGAGTTTCCGGCGCAAAATGCCAGCGCGCCGTAGGGCGAGGCCGCCAGCGGCAGCGTGTACGCCGAGGCCCAGAGCGTGCCCCGAGACGTTGCTGGTATACGGACCCGAGATGCACGCCGTGATCATTGGCGCCGGAGCGCTGGGCCAGACCTATGGAGTCCACCTCGCGTCGGTGGGGGTGCGGGTGAGCTTCCTGGTGCGGCCGGAGCGCATGAGTGAGCGATCGGCATTCACGCTCGAGCGTCTGACGGGCAAGCCGCGGCCGCTCACACTCCAGCAACCGCAACGCATCGCGCGCATTCCGGATGACGCGAACGTGCTGCTCCTGGCCGTGCGTCGCGAGCAGCTGAACGACGCGCTGGAGCGCACGCTGCAAACTGCGCCGTCCGTGCCGCTCGTGGCGCTCACGCCAGTGCTGCCGCAGAGCGAGGCTCACCTCGCCGGGCTGATCCGCGGTCCGTGCATCGTCGCGCTGCCCACCGTCGCGGCGCGCAGCAATGCCGGTCGCACGCAGTTCTTCGTGCCGCCCTTTGCCAAAACGCTGATCGAAAGCGAGCTCGGGCAACCGGAGATACTGCAGCAACTCATCGACGCGCTCAATCGCGCCAAGCTGCCGGCAGCGTGGTCACGTGGCGTGCGGCGCAGAAATCCCGCCACGACCATCGCGTTTTATCCGCTGACGCTGGGGCTCAGCATTGCGGGTTCCATGGATCGATTCACGGCAGACGCGGAGCTCTGCAGCTCGACGCTCACCGCAGTGCGCGAAGCGCTGCAGCTCGCTCGGCGTATCGGCCCTGTCACCCCGCCGCTGCGGCTCGCCCTGCGCGTCGCGAACAGATTCTTGTTGCGCGTTCTGGTCGCCTCGGCACGCTTCGTCGCGGGGCCGGTCACCGAGCTCCTGGAAGAGCACTTCGCCACGAAGCTCGTCGCACAGCACCGCGTACTCGGCGACGAGATCCTCGAGCTCGCGCGCCAGAATGGCATGAGCATGCCGCGCCTGGCGGCATTGTTGGGCCGCGCGCCGTGCGCTCCCGCTCCCGCTCTTCAGCCAGCGGCAAACGCCGAATCAGCCCGCAACGCCCACGATTAACGAACCGCGATATCCGGACACGCCGCCGGTGAGCGTCAAGAGCGCTGGCATTCCGCCGCCACTCTGCGCAGTGAAGTCGGCGCTGTTCGACGTGTCCTTCTGACCGCGCGCCGCATAGACACCGCTGCCGTACGCGCTCGCAGTCACGTCCTCCGGAAAGTAGATTTGCGAAGTGACTTCGCTGCTCGCGCTGAGCTGCACTTTGAAATGGATGTGGGTGGTGCGCCCCGGATACCAACCGGGATA
>DATHEN010001354.1:0-3378 GCA_035318565.1 Polyangiaceae bacterium | reverse complement strand
TCACGAGGCGCGTATCGCGCGCCACGTGCGTGATCGCGGGCCGGAATGGACCACGCTCGAGATCGAGAAGCATCTGTCTTCCGTCCCGCTGAGGGAGCACGTCATCGTGGTCGACTGCGTGACGCTCTGGCTCGCCAATTGGTTTTCGGACACGAAGTTCGATGCCGAGGATGCGCTCACACAGGCCAAGCTCGAGTTCGACAAGGTCACGGCGCAGTCGAACAACACCTGGATTTTCGTCTCGAACGAGATCGGTCAAGGAGTGCACGCCGAAACGCCGGTAGGTCGAAAGTTCACGGATATGCATGGTTTTTTGAATCAGCACATCGCTGCGCTGGCGGAAACCGTGGTGCTGATGGTGGCCGGTATTCCGTTCGCGCTGAAGGGTCGCTTGCCGGAGCACGGCTCATGAGCGCGCTTTCGGATCTTCAGATCGAGCCGCTCGATCGGACGTGCCTCGAGCGGGCTCGCGCGCGCCAGCAGCGCCTGACGAAGCCGCCGGGAAGCCTCGGGCGCTTGGAAGACATCGCGCTCGATCTAGCGGCCATTCAGGGCACCGAACAGCCGCGTGCGCGGCAAGCGGCGGCCCTGCTCTTCGCCGCGGACCATCCCGTTACCCGGCACGGCGTGTCGGCGTACCCCGCCGCCGTGACGCGCGCCATGCTCGGAAACTTCGTGCAGGGTGGGGCAGCGGCGAGCGTGCTGGCGCGGCAGCAGAGCATCGCGCTCGGCGTGATCGACGTGGGCGTTGCGCCCGGCCCTGAGCCGAGCTTCTTGGCGACCGACAGCGGGGTACAGGCAGCCACGGCGTACCGCGACCCGGTGGCGGACGACCCGGCGGGTGATCTGCGCGTGGAAGACGCCATGAGCTCGAGCACCTTCGAGCGCGCGCTGGGCGCCGGGCGCCGGGCGGTAGCCGAGCTGAACGCGGAGACGTGCGTGGTGCTGTTCGGAGAAATGGGTATCGGCAATACCACGGTCGCGTCGGCGGTGTGCGCCGGGTTGCTCGGTGGAGAGCCCGCCGAGTTCGTCGGTGCGGGCACCGGCGTGGCCGGCAGCGCGCTCGAAACGAAGCAGCGCGTGGTGCAGGAAGCCGTTGCGCGTTTGCGCGGCGAAGCCGATCCGCTCGAGGTGCTGCGTCGAGTAGGCGGACGCGACGTCGCGGCGCTCGCGGGCGCAATGGCAGAAGCAGCGGCGCGGCGGCTCGTGATCGTCGTGGATGGTTTCATTTCGAGCGCGGCGGCGCTGGCCTTGGTGCGCGCTCTGCCCGCAGCGCGGCCGTTCATGATCTTCTCCCATCGCTCTCAGGAACGCGGGCACGCGCGCGTGCTCGAAGCCCTCGCAGCGCGTCCCCTGCTCGATCTATCCCTGCGTCTCGGTGAAGCCTCGGGTGCGCTGCTCGCTTATCCGCTGATCGAGCTGGCCTGCGCCGTGCACAACGGCATGGCCACCTTCGAAGCAGCGGGGGTGCCGGAGCAAGACGTTCCGTGACGTGGCCGCCCGCGGTCAAGGGGGCTCGTGCAGCGGCCGTGTTCCTGACTCGGCTTCCCCTCGGCGGCTTTCCGTACCGAAAGGAAGACTGGCAGTGGGCGTCGGCGCATTTCCCGCTGGTGGGAGCCGGGATAGGCGTGCTGCTCGCGAGCGTGTGGTGGTGCAGTCGCGGCGCGGGTGCGCTCAGCCAGGCCGCGCTGTGCGTGATCGCGGCCCTGTTCATCACGGGAGCGTTCCACGAGGACGGGCTCGCGGATACGGCCGATGCGCTCGGTGGAGACGTCCCGCGCGAGCGTGTCTTCGTCATCCTCAAAGACAGCCGCGTCGGCTCGTTCGGGGCAGCGGCGCTCTGCATGGCGCTCGTGCTGCGCGTGAGCTTGCTCGCGCAGCTCTCCGCGATTGCGCCGCTGGCGCTCGTGGTCAGCCAGTGTGTCGCGCGCCTTCCTCCCGTCTGGCTGATGCGTGCGCTGCCGTACGTCTCGGATCCGGCGCTCGCACGAAACAAGAACGTGGCGCGAGCCGGCACCCCACAGACTTGGGTTGCGTCGGGATGGGTAGTGCTGCTCGTGGCGGTGCTCGTCAGCGTGGGTGCGCTCCGTCCGGTCGATGCCCTGGCGCTCGCGCTTGCAGCCGGGATTGCGGCGCTGGCGTGCGGATACCGGTTCTACAAGCGCGTAGGCGGCATCACGGGAGATTTTCTCGGGGCAACGGAGCAGGTGAGCGAGTGCTGCCTGCTTCTGGCACTTGCGATCGCGCGAGCAGGCTGAGGAGCGTTCGGCGTAACCGCCGGACACCGGACCGGGGCGATTTTCTGGGCTCCCGAACGCGCATCGCGCTATGCGAGCGCCGGCCCCGTGACGCTTCCCGCCCGACTCTTGTCGATCACGTTCCTCGAGAGCGTTGGCACGGTGATGATCCAACGCGGGCTCTACTTCTACACGCACGAGCGGCTTGCCTTCAGTGAGCGCCACAATCTGGTGCTCGCCCTGCTCTATGGCGCGCTCTACGTCGCCGGAGCTCTCACGAGTCATCGCGCGGCGCGCGGGCTCGGTGAGCGGCGCGTGCTGCTGGGCTGTCTCTGTGGGCTGTTGGTGCTGCACGTTGCGCTCAGCGTAAGCGCCGGGACGAGCGCGCTCACCGCCGCGTTCGTCGCGCTGGGCCTGCTCCACGGCGTGAAATGGCCCATCGTCGAAAGCTTCTACAGTGCGGGACACACGCCGGCTCAGCTGCACCGCATGCTCGGTCGCTTCAACGTGTGCTGGGCTTGTGCGGTGCCCCTCGGCGTCGCCGGCTCCGGGCTCTTGATCTCGATTCGGCCGGAGCTCCTTTTTGCCTGTGCCGCGCTGCTGAACGTGGCGGCGCTCGGCTTGACCCGCCCGCTCCCCGAACGCCCGCTGCATCTGGAGGATGAGCACCACGAGCGTCCGCGAGCGGCGGATCTCGAGCGTTACGTGCGTTTGCTCGGCGCTGCGCGCTGGGCGCTCTTGCTCGGCTACACTCTGATGTTCCTCGTAGCGCCGCTCATGCCTGCGATCTTTTCCGGGCTCGGGCTCGAGGTGCGCGGAGCAACGCTGGCTGCGTCGGTGCTGGACGCCGTGCGCCTGCTGAGCTTTGCGGCGCTCGGGGCATTTTCCGCCTGGCACGGTCGCTGGCTGCCGATTGCAGCGGCGTTGCTGCTGCTCCCGAGCGGATTCGCTTTGATGATCTGGGGAGGTGAGCTGTGGGTCGTGATCGCCGGCGAGCTGCTGTTCGGTTTCGCGGCCGGCGTCAGCTATACGACGTCGCTGTACTACGCCCTGGTCGTGCGCAATGCAGCTGTGGATGCGGGGGGCGCGCATGAGAGTCTGATCGGTCTGGGCTTCGTGCTCGGTCCACTCAGCGGCCTGG
>DATHEN010001353.1:0-4903 GCA_035318565.1 Polyangiaceae bacterium | reverse complement strand
CTCCGGTCCGAGCTTCGGCTGGATCAACCGCGAAGTGATCGCAGAGCAGAAAAAACAGCCGCACATGACCGTATTCGGAGGCGAAGACCGCTTCTGGCTCGGACCCGAAGGCGGGCAATACGCGCTCTACTTCCCGCCCGGCGCAGCGTTCGACTTCGAGCACTGGCAGGTTCCGGAGGGCATCGACTGGGGCCCATGGCCAATCACGAGCCGCTCCGCGCGCGAGGTGCGCTTCAAGACGGAGCTCCAGCTCGTCAATTACGCGGGCACTCGCTTTCGCGTGACCGTGGACCGCATCGTCCGACTGCTCGATCAACTCGCGGCCCTGCCCGCAGTCGCCCGATCGGCGTCCGCTGTCGCTTACGAGTCGGTGAACACGATCACGAACAGTGGCACGTCCGCCTGGACGCCGGATACGGGGCTCGTGTCGATCTGGATCCTCGGCATGTTCCAGCCGACGCCCGAGACCGTCATAGTGATTCCATTTCGACCGGGACCGGAGTCCGAGCTCGGCCCGATCGTGAACGACGCCTATTTCGGCAAAGTTCCCGAGGCTCGCTTGCGCGTCACGGACCGTCACCTGTTCTTCCGAGGTGACGGCACCGAGCGCGGCAAGATCGGCATCCCCGCGCGACGCGCGCTGCCCGTGGCCGGCAGCTACGACAGCGCGCGCAGCGTTCTCACGCTCGTCGAATACACGCTGCCCGATTCACCCGCAGCCGCGCGCTACGTGAACTCGATGTGGGAGCACCAAAAAGAGCCGTACGCGGGCGACGTCGTGAACAGCTACAACGACGGTCCACCCGCGCCTGGAAAGAAACCGCTTGGCCCCTTCTACGAGATCGAAAGCTCTTCCCCGGGGGCGGCTCTTTTACCCGGCCAGAGTCTTACGCACGTGCACCGGACGTTTCACGTTCAGGGTTCGAGCGCGGAGCTCGACGCGATCGCGAAGGCGAAGCTCGAGGTCGGCCTCCGCGCCATCGAAACGGCGTTCGATTCGAAATAGCTACGGTTTTCTGCGAGCGCTCGGGTATGGGAATACCAAGACCCTGCCCCGCGATGTGAACATCGGCGGCGACGTGCTTCAAGTCTCGGCCGGGCAACGCGCACACCTGCGCGCTTGACCAACGAGCGAGTCCGCTGTTGGGGCCAGAACAAATGGGGTCAGCTCGGCTACCCCGGCGCTCCGGCGCTCATCGCCGTTCCAGGGGGAGATGTCAGTGTGGCGTACGTCGAGGCTGCGACAGCCCAACTAGAGTCGTGACGCCGAGCGCGTACCCCTTCACGGCACGGGCGCGCCGGCGATCAGGATCAGGTTTACGTTGGAAACCACGGTCTCATCGCCCGAAGTGAACCTGACGGTGTTGTTTCCATCCACGACCTCGCTGAGCGGCACGGGTACGGCGATTGTACGCCAGCCATAGGTGGCGGGGTCGAACGGCCAGGGAGTGTTGCGTACGGGCCCACCATTGACGCTAATCTGCGGTACTGACCGGTTGTAAGGAAACCAGTTGAAGGTCACGATCGCGCCGGTCGGCGTCTGGCGGCGCATAACGCCCGGCACGCGGATTGACGTACCCGCGGAGCTGACCGGATAGCCGAGCGCCACGGTGCCCGAATCGATCCGCACGAGCGCATCTTGCGCATCGAAGGACAAGTCACGATAGGTAGCCGGACCGTCGAAACCAACATTGTCCCACGCAAACGTGTGCTGACACTGATCGTCGTACTTGCAGGCATTGTACTGGACGTGTTCGAGCCAGATCAGACCGCGCGTCAGACTGAGGCCGGCGTTCGTGGCGACCGCGACTTGCTTGATGGTCGTGCTGCCGGGATTGGTCGCCCAGACCTCGACTCGATTTTGGTTAATCCGCACTTCGAAATGATTGAGACCGCCGGTGACGGAGCCCTTGTTCACGCATCCCGTGCTGGAGAATGGCAACTCGGAAACCGCGTAGTTTCGAATCGCATACATTTTCTCGACGCCAATCTGATTGTTCGGACATTGCAGAGTCAGCACGAAACCGAAGGCATGGCGCGCATACGGGAACTCGGAGGACAATTCGGCATGTGGTGTGGGCACGGGCTGATCGGTCCACCAGAACTCCGGCCAGGCCGCGTGCGGACCGTCGGAGTCCGCGCTGACATCGAAGACTACGGTGCCCGTGCGACCGGCAATGTCGAACGGCTGCTTGGGATACAGCGCGAGAGTCGGTATCTCTCCGCGATCGCTCGCCGCCTCCACCAGACGGCCGTTGCAGATGCGCACATCGCGCGGCGGCAAGACCGTCTGCGTTGCGCCACATCCCTGCAGCTTCGCCGAATAGAACCAGTTGTTCTCGTTTTGCCCGATGTTGACCTTGGTACTGATGCGCGACACGCCCCACAGCTCCGCGTCCAGATCACCGGAACGCGTTGCAGGATTCGAACGTGGAGCGTCGAACGAGTCGCAGAAGGCTACGCGAAGCGGCTGCGTTGCCTTCTGGAACTTACAGGCCGCAAACGAGGTGCCTCCACCGGCGCCGGTAACGGCCGGCGACGCGGCGCTGCCAACACCCGTGCCTTCGCTGATTTCGCTATCGCCCTCAGCGTTGGTGATTGCCGGTGAGCATGCGACCACACACACCCCAAATAGGAGTCTCCCCAGCGTCCTCATGAGATGCACAATGCGTCTCCCGTCTTCCGTGTCAAGACTCGCGCGGCTCACTTGCGAGTCTCGACACCTTGTTACCGGCATGCTCGCTGGTACACACATACGCGCTCGGACATACATTCGTGCATTCACTGCTACGCGAAGCTCGATGTTACGCCCAGATATTCGAGCCCGGCTCGCTGTCCGATGACACGGCATTCCGGCCGGTGCGCGCACTCGAACGTTTGCCAATCGTAATCGACTCTCAGTTGCCGACACGAAATCGCGATCTCGAATCGCCTCGCGAGCATTCGGAAGGGTTGGCCGGTGCTCGGTCTCTCCGTCTGCTCGGTCTGCTCGGTCTCCGCGCTCTCCTCGAGCTGAGGAACCTGGTCAGAATCGCATCTTGGGTTTTGCCCCCACACCCCACTACCAACAATAGAACGACAATCGAATGCCTGGTAGTCATCACGCCGCACCTTTCGACACGCCCGCACTCGTTCTCGATAGCAGCGCTCAATTCGCGCGCGAGCCTGCCGTGTACGTCGGTTAGCGCATTGTCTCCGCCTCGTGCGCGCACCGTGCGCGAACGTCCGCACCGTCCGCAAAGTTCGGCGATTTCCACGTGGAAACTGATGAAAACGCTTTTCTCCGCGCCGCCTGAAGCTAACCTGAGGGTCACATGTCACGTCGATTTTCGAGCCTTACTTTTCCGACTTTGACGACCTGCTGGCTGCTTTGTTCGTGCGCGGATCCCGAGCAGCCGAACGATGAGGCAACGGGCAGCGGCACGCAGAGCGCGATCGCTCCGGAGGCCGCAGTGACGGTGACGCCGAACGACGACTTGGTGGATTTACAGCTGGTCACGATCAACGGCACGGGCTTTCCTGCGAACACGAGCGTCATAGTGGGTCAGTGTGCGGCGGATGTGACGGATATCCTGTCCGGGTGCACGGGCGACTTCACTACGAGAACCACCGATGCCAGCGGCTCGTTCAGCGGCACCTTTGCCGTGCGCCACACGTTCACCACGTTCAGCGGCGGGCGCAGTGTGCGTTGTGACGGTCCGGGCGCGTGCATCGTCGGCGCCGCGCTGACCGAAGATCCGACGCAGCGCCGGACTGCGCCGGTTACGTTCAGATACGTTCCGCCACCGCCCCCACCGCCCGAGCTCAGCATCACGGTCACGCCGACTAGCGGGCTTCAGGACTATCAGCAAGTATCCGTAACGGGCACGAACTTCCCGAGCAACTCGTTCGTTGGCTACAGGCTGTGTCGTGGAAGCAGCACCGGATCGCCGGCGGACTGTGAAACGATGTCGGGCACTGGCCTCACGGATATTTCCGGCAATCTCAACGGCACGGCGCAGCTGCGCTACACGGTAACGCCGCCCGAAGGAGTGCCTTTCACGTGCGACGACGCCGCTGGCTGCAAGCTCATGGTGCTGCCGTCGTACAACAGCACGGAGCTGGTGGAGTCCGAGCCGCTGCACTTCCATACGCCTGCGCCTGTTCGAGTGGGCAGCGTGCAACTCTCTCCGCAGCCTGTGCCCGTGGGCCCGGCCGTGACCGCAACGGGCGAAGACTGGGCCGCGTACAGCGCAGTGCTTCTCAAGCTGTGCACCTCGGCCACGCATGCAATTCCCAATCAATGTCTGACACCGTACATCGCGCAGGTGGGCGGCGACGGCCACTTCTCGACGACGCTCGTCGTCCGGGGGGAATGGGACAACGGCGTCAGTTTCGTCGATTGCCGGGCGGCAGCCGGTGCGTGCGTGCTGCGCGTGGAAGACTCGCGCGATCCGAGCGTCGCTCGCACGCTACCGCTGACCCTGGCGCCGCTCTCGGTGACACCGGGGACGCTGACGCTCGACCTGAACGGCCCGTTGGTGGATCGACTCGCGGTGAGGCTTTTGGGGAGCGGTTGGCAGCCCGGAAGGGAGCTGCGAGTTCTTCAGTGCCAAGGCACGGGGCTCGAGCAATGCGTCAGATTGACCAGCACGTTCTCTTCGCAAACGGGTGGCAGCTTCCGGAACTATGTAGAGCTATTCGGCACGTTCTCCGGCTTCACGCAGGCCGGTGCGGTGGAGATCGATTGTATGCAAGAGCCTGGCTCCTGCTCGATCGTCGTGGGCTATAGAGAAGCACTGACGGCCACGGCGCGCCGCATCCCGCTCACGTTCGTGGACAGCGCGCAGGTTCAAGTCACGTCTCACTACCACTACTGTCACAAACTCGATCAGCAGAGTCGTGTGAAGCGTTCGATCGAGCA
>DATHEN010001352.1:0-2982 GCA_035318565.1 Polyangiaceae bacterium | reverse complement strand
GCGGGAGCGTGCCAGCGCCAGCGACATCGCGTCCGCGGTAGCTCCGACCAGCGGCACCACGACGGGGTAGTCCATCCGGGTGGGACCGATGATACCCACCGCACCGGCCGGACTGCCGTCCTCCTCGTGATACGGCGCGGCCACCACGCTCATGGGGTAACCCACGGTTTCCGTAGTTTCCTGCCCCAGGAATACCTGAACTCGGCTCGAGGCCAAGGTGCGGTCGAGGAGCGAGACGATGCGTTCGCGATCTTCGAGCGCACGCATCAACTCGCGCACGGGTTCGGCACTGGAAAACTCAGGTCGATCGAAGAGCCGCGACTGCCCCTCGATCACTACCGATGTGTGCAGCGGTGCTCCCAGCAGCGCTGCGTTCATCAACGACAGACCGAGGTCCTTGACCGCCGCGAGCTCGTCCCGGTGCTCGAGCAAGCTCTGGGCGAAGTACTCGCGCACCGCGGTCAGGGTGCGCCCTTCGATGACCTCCTCGAGCATGTTGTGCAAGCGCTCGAGATCGCTCTCGGGCAGGGCGCGTTCCACGGCAATGAAGCGGTTTTCCACGGTGCCATCGGAGAGCACCACGACGCTCAAGACCTCTCCCGCGCGCGTGGGGATGAAGCGCACTTTGAGCAGGGTGCGTTGCTCTATGCGTGAACGGACAATCACTGCGGGGGCATTGGCCATCTGCGACAACAGACGGCCGGTCTCGCGCAGAATGTCCGCGCCCGGCGGCATGTCGGCGAACCATTCGGTGATCTTGCTGACGTCATCGGCCGAAAGCTGGCGCACGCGCATCAACGCATCGATGAAAATGCGAAACGCTGCTTCCGTCGGCACCCGACCCGCAGACGTGTGCGGCTGCGCGAGGTACCCCGCTTCTTCGAGATCGGCGAGCACATTGCGGATCGTGGCGGCGCTCAGGTCGAAGCCGTACTTCTTGGCCAGCGTCCGGCTACCCACCGGCTCGCCCGTGGCGATGAACTCCGTCACGACGGCGTACAGAATCGACCGCGCACGCTTCGGAAGGTGGTTCACTCTGCAAATTTGAGCGGGAATCCCGGCCGTCGTCAAATCGGGCCGCACAATCGCCGCGTTTGTTCGGGATCGAAGCTCCCGAATCCGCGAGGGAATTGCCAAAGCGAGGCCGCGCGCGCACGGGCCGCTGGCCCTGCCCTCCAGAGCCCCCGCGTGCATCTGCGAAATCCTTGACAGTTTTGGCGGTGACCCCGATGATCCCGACACCTCGCTCGGGGAGCCTCGGAGGACTTGTGACCACCACGCTGCTGGCCGTAGACGACAGCAAAACCATCAGAAGAGTGCTCGAGATCACATTCGCGGGCGAAAATTACCGGACCGTCCTCGCCGAAAGCGCCGACGACGCCTTGAACAAGCTGCGCGCGGAGCGCCCCAGCGTGGCGCTCGTGGACGCGAGCCTGGGCGCTAGCTCCGGCTACGACTTGTGCCAGCAGATCAAGCGCGAAGCGCCCGGCGTGACCGTGATCGTGCTGGCGAGCAAGCAAGCTCCTTACGATCGCGCGCGGGGTAGCTCCGTCGGTGCGGACGATTTCATCGACAAGCCGTTCGACACGCAGCAGCTGATCGACAAGGTGAACAGCGCAGCGCGCCGCACCGGTGACGTCGCAGCTCGGCCGAGCACTGGGGCCCAACCCGTGCCAGCGGCGGCTTCTACGTTCGCCCGGCCGCGCACGACCACGCTGGCGTACGGTACCGGTTCCACCGAACCCGTAGCGCCGGCAACGGCTCAATCCACGAGCGTCGGTCTGGGACAGCGCTCGCCCGCGTTCAGCGGTCCGACGCCCACGCAGCCGTCGCTCGCTGGTGCCGCGCAGACAGCATCCGCTTACGGTGCGCGCGGTGGACCCGCTTCCTTGACGCAGCCCTTCGGCAGTCAGGGCTCGGTTTCCCAGCCGGCGCCTGCCTTCGGCGGCGGAACGCAGGGCGGCTTTCCATCACCGCGCGCGGCCATCGAAGCTGCGCCGGTTCCGGCCGCCGTACCCGCTGCAGCGCAGCCCCGGGCGGCATCGGCACCCGGGCCCGCGGTCGCCGGCGCCACCGCCGTCGATGGTCAATTCGCTCAGCGCTTGGCCGGCCTCGGCCTCACGAACGAGCAGGTGCAGGGCGTGCTCGCGCTTTCGCGCGATGTGGTCGAAAAGGTGGTCTGGGAAGTCGTACCCGTGCTCGCCGAAACCCTGATCAAAGAAGAGATCCGTCGCCTGACCAGCGATTGAAACGCGCCTGGCCCGAGCTACGGGCGCAACAAGCCGAGTGCATGGGGCGGCGCCCGTACTAAGTACCTCGATTCACTCGAATCGAGGTACTTAGCGACAATCGGTGCTCGAGTCAGATGTGCCCATGGCGCGGGAATTTCGAGGCCCTCGCCCCGTCGGGGGCTCGAAATTCCCGTCGCTTCGACGGACTCGAGGCACTAGGTTTCGCGGCCATGAGCGAGCTGCCGAAGGCCTATGAGCCCGCGGACGTGGAACCGCGTTGGTACGAATTCTGGCTGGAACACGGCGTGTTCCGCGCCAGCGACGATCCGGAAGACCGGCGCGAAACGTACGTGGTTCCCATGCCGCCGCCCAACGTCACCGGCTCGCTTCACATGGGGCACGCGCTCTTCGGGACGATTCAAGACGTGCTGGTCCGCCACCAGCGCATGCAGGGGAAGAACGTGCTCTGGCAGCCGGGCATCGATCACGCCGGCATCGCCACACAAGCCGTGGTCGAGCGGCAGCTGCGACGCGAGGGCAAGACACGCCACGACCTCGGTCGCGAGCAGTTCGTGGAGCGCGTGTGGCAGTGGAAGGAGCAGAGCGGCGGGCGCATCAGCCTGCAGATGCGCGTGCTCGGCTGCTCGGCGGACTGGGAACGACTCAAGTTCACGATGGACCCCGATCTATCGATCGCCGTGCGCGAAGCCTTCGTGCGGCTCTACGAGGACGGGCTGATTTACCGCGCCAC
>DATHEN010001351.1:0-4472 GCA_035318565.1 Polyangiaceae bacterium | reverse complement strand
TCGTACGTCACTTTGGAATGCAGGTAGCCCCCTCCCAGCGCCATTCGCAGGTAGAAGCCGTCGTGTACGTGGTAACCGCGCCTCGGAACGGGTGCAGGTGGCGGGGGCGTCTCCACCCGGATGGCCGGGCCAGCGGCGGGTGGCGGCGGTGGCGGCGGCACCGGATCCCCGCTCGGCGCCGGAATTTCCTGCGGCTGCGCTGGTTCCGCGGACGCGGGCGCCTGTTCTGCCGGCGCCTCCTGCCAATCCTGAGCAGCGGCGGGAGCCGAGCCGAGAAGTAATAGCGTCAGCAGAGGAATCGTCGGGCGCATTGCGGTGTTTCTGGTCCGAGAACGCGAGGGCCGTCAATCCCTTCGCACTACCGGAAGGATCCAGAGATGCACAATGGCTACCCAAGCTTGAAGCTGTGCCTATAATGAGAGGGGTTGCTGTAGCTCGGCGATTGGCTCAGAATCTCTCAGTCCGTTTGGACTCGTGCGGAGGGCACACAGTTTGTCAATGATTTCGATAACCACACTCGCAGCGGGCAAGGTCAAAGAGATCGCAGATGCCGAAGGCCTCGGCGGCCAGGGTCTGCGTTTGCGCGTCATCGGCGGCGGTTGCGCCGGCTTCCAGTACGATCTTTACTTCGAGGACAAGCCTACCGACCTGGATGAGACCTTCGAGTCTAACGGCGTGAAATTATACATAGATCCTCTGAGCTATCAATACCTGGACGGCACCGAGATCGATTACGTGGAAGGCGTCCACGGCTCCGGCTTCAAGTTCGGCAACCCGAATGTGACCGGAAGTTGCGGTTGCGGCTCGTCTTTCCAGGCGTGATTCGGCGTTTGATCCGCGTACTTTTCGAGCTCCTGCCCTGAATCGGAAGCGCCCGTAGCTCTGAGCTGCGGGCCGTTCCACAGGTCAGCGCAATGGCCGCCTAGCGCGCGTTCGTCACATCCGGTTCCCCTGGTTCGTCTGAGGGAGCCGTACTCAGCTCGTAGTGCTGGCAGCGCTGCAGGGCTGAACTGCACCGTTGCAGTGTAAGGCACGGAGCTGCCGTGCGTCGGCAGATATCGAATGCTTCCCGAGCCTTGGCGCGCAAGTGCGAGCGCTACGGGGGGCAAGCAACAAAGATTTTTTTTCTGGAACCGACGGGCAACTCCCCGCGTAGTGATTTTCGAGTGGACCCTAACTTGTGTGGCTGCTCGATCTTCTTTGAACGGCAGCTCCGCGGAAGGGCACCACCCGTCGTCTCCTACAAAAGGTAGGTGGTTCTTGGCACACGAAATTGACGCCACCATTTCTCGTTACATGTCCATGGTCAAACGCCTCCCTGAGCTCGACCGCGCAGAGGAGTATCGGCTGGCTACAGCCTGGCGCGACCGCGCCGACGAACGATCCCGCGACGCGCTCATCCGCGCCCATCTGCGCTCGGTGGTCGCGATCTGTTTGAAGTACCGCCGCTACGGCTTGCCGCTCTCGGAGCTGATCGCCGAGGGCAACTTCGGTCTGGTCCACGCACTATCGAAGTTCGAGCCGGAGCGCGGCAATCGTTTCGTGACCTACGCCGCGTACTGGGTTCGCGCGTATGTGCTCAACTACATCATTCGCTCGTGGAGCATGGTCGGCGTCGGCTCAGGCGCGCTCCGCTCGAAGATGTTCTTCAAGCTGCGCCGCGAACGCGTCCGCATCACGAACCTGATGGGCGAAGGCGACGAAGCCGAGGAAATGCTCGCCAAACAGCTCGAGGTCTCCCGCAGCGCTCTCACGAGCATGCTCGGGCGGCTCGAAGCACGCGACGTATCCCTCGACGCCAAGGCCTTCGACGACTCGCGCGGCTCTCTCGTGGAAACGCTAGCGTCCTCCGGCGTGGATCAAGAGCAAACCCTCGCCTCCTCCGAGGTCGAAGGCTACGTGCGGGACGCCGTCCAGCATGCCATCGAAGATCTCGATCGACGCGAGCGCTACATCGTCGAGCACCGCTTGATGGCCGACTCGGAAGACGAGTTGTCCCTGGCGGAGATCGGCCGGCGCCTCGGCGTGAGCCGCGAACGCGCCCGCCAACTCGAAGCGCGCGCCAAGCGGAAGCTGAAGCTTCGCATCGCAGAGCTCTCGCGCAAATCGGGCGGTGACTGGCTGCAGCTGGAAAGCGCTGCCTGAGGCGCGGTCCGCTTTCGCAACTCGGAAAGGCCAGGTCTCCCTCGACGAACGACGCTATAGTGCGCCCGTCACTGCCGCTCAGGTGATCGCTCGGCCTTCGGTCGAGAGGAAAGTCCGGGCTCCACAGGGCAGGATGCCGGGTAACGCCCGGTGAGGGAGACCTCGAGGAAAGTGCCACAGAAAACAGACCGCCCGAGCCTTCGTTAGAAGCCTCGGGTAAGGGTGCAACGGTGGGGTAAGAGCCCACCGCGCAGCCGGTAACGGTTGCGGCACGGCAAACCCCATCCGGAGCAAGGCCATGTAGAGGGGCGTTCGAGGGCTGCCCGCCCGAGCCCCAGGGTAGGCTGCTCGAGGTGCTCGGTGACGAGCATCCCAGAGGAATGATCACCGGTCTCGCGCGGGTGACCGAGCGAGACGACAGAACCCGGCTTACGAGCGACTGTGACCGCATCAGCGAGGTTTATCCTCGCTGATGCGCTGTTTCCTATTGAGCCGCGAACACGAACGGCACGTTCACGGTCGTGGTCCCACTCGAGGCCGGGAACTGCCAGCCGCGAACGCGACCGGCGATGCAACCTGCCAGGCCTCGGTATCCAGCGGGCTCGCCGCTGGTGCTGACGCTCTGCACGCCGCCATTCGCTCCGACGGTGATGGTGACGTTGACTCGTGCAGAGGTGGGTGCATCTCGCGAGCGAGTGTCGAGGGCGGGCTGCCAACAGCTGCGCTTCACGCTGCCCGTGTAGCGACTGACCGTGCGTTGAATGGTGCCCGAATCGAGCGGCTGACCGGAGCTGCCGGGCGTGCTTTGACTACCGGGTCCCGTGCGGGGGCCTGCCTGTCCCTGCAGGCCGGACAATCCCGAAAGGCCCGAAATCGGCTTACCAGTTTCGGTCTTTTCGGGCGTCTTGGTGGTGGCCGCTCCCGTGCCCTTCTTGGTCTTGGAGTTGCCGGCGGAGACGGTGGCTTCTTCGATCGTCTCCGGTCCCTGCTGGGCTGCCGGGGCTTCGACGGCTGGGGTTTTTGCCGGAACCTCGACGTACTTGACGACGGGTTCCCCCGGCGTTTGCCTGCCGAAGAGCACGAAGCCGATCGTGAGGCCGAACATCAGCGCGACGGCGATCGCGATCCACGCTGCCGGGGAGCTTCCCCCTCGGCGCCGCAAACCCGCGACGTCCAGGTCGTCCGCCTTTTCCGTGACGACGGCGGGACTCGTGAGCGGCGCAGTCGCGCCAGCTATCCCGGCGAAGCCGGCGGCAGCGCTGCCAGTGGCCGGCATGGCAAACGGATCTTGAACGGGGGGGCTTGCTGCCGTCGCGGTAATGGGCGTTCCCGGTAATCCGGCCGCCACGGACGAGCTCAAGGGCACGACCGAAGCCCGAGCGCTCGAGACGCTTTCCTCGACGATCGCGACCAGCTCGGGGAAGGTGCGCAGCGCTTGCCAGTCCTCGAAGCCCTCACGCCAAACCAACGAATCCAGCGTGATCGCGCCTACGCTCGCTTTCGAGCGCAACTCGCTCAGGCGAATCGGCCCGACGGGCACACCATTGATGCCGACGTACCATTCATCCGCGGGAACCGTGAATTCCTTGAGCCTGCCCGACTCGGGCGCCGCGACGGCCTGGCTGAACGCGCCGGCGAGCGCGCCCACGGAGTCCGAGATGCGCGTTTGCTCGTCGTCTTCCGCAAACATCGGGTGCTGGGGCGCTTGCACCGGCTCGACTGACTCGGCTGCGGGCGCGGCCAGCGCAGCTGCGCGCGCGGCCGCCGAGTTGCTGCTGCCCCGCGCGGGTGCGTTCGGGCCGATGCCCTGAATGGTGCGCGCGCGCGGCGGAGGCGCGACCGCGGTTTTCTGCGTCAAGGGGGCGCGCGCGGGCGCCGGGGTTGGGGCTGCACTCGGACGCGCAGGGGCCGAACGGGGCGGAGGTGTAGCTCCTCTTGCAGGTGGACGAGCCGCCGTCACGCTCGGCCCGCGGAGGCTGGGTTTTGGCGCGGGCGCGGCGGCAGCCCTCGGAGCTGGCCGCGCTGGAGGCTTCGCGGCGGGGATGCCCAACTTACTGGGGGCGGCCGTACCCACTCGAGAAGGTGGGCCCGTCACGGCGGTCCTTGGTGCTGTCGCGGTGCGTGGCGGAGGGTTCGCTCCGGCCTTGAGCTGCATGCCGGTCCCCCGCGTGCTGGCGGGGGCTGCCAGCGGACTCGCAGGTTTTACCGCCGCGGGCTTGGGACTGGCGGCGGCTTCCCGGTTGGAGGGCGGGCTCTGCGAAACCGACTCGCTCGAGGGGGGGTAGCTCGAGCCCCCTGGAGGCTCGCTCACGCTACCGGCGCCCTCG
>DATHEN010001350.1:0-2547 GCA_035318565.1 Polyangiaceae bacterium | reverse complement strand
CCGAAGCCGAGCTGCTCCAACGCGAGCTTGAGCGAGAGCGTCCCCGTCCGCCCGAAACCCGCGCCGATCACTTTCAACGTCATACCGAATCCTCCATAGCGCAGAGCAGCATGAACGCGGGCTCAGCGACAAGCTCAACGTGAAAGGAGGGCGGCAGGCACTTGGCCGCCCTCCTTTCACGGATCTGCGGGGAGCGCGCGGCGGACTAGCGGTTCCAGGCCTGGGGCTGAAACGCCGCCTCCAGGGCGGGCTTGGTGATGTTGCCGGCGTAGTTGGCCATCACCGACACGGCGAGTCCGGCGATGACCTCGAGCACCTGCTCGTGACCGTAGCCGGCGCCGACGAAGCTCGCGACGTCCGTCTCATCGAGGTGACCGCGCTTCTCGATCAGGCTGCGCGTGAGCGCCGACAGGGCTGCGAGCTTCGGGTCCTTGGGCAGCTGCCGCTCGCGAATCGCGCGCACGTCGTCCGCCGAGACCCCTTCCTTGAGTGCCAAGGTCGAGTGGAACGCGACCGCCCACGAGCACGAGTTCGTGACCGCGTTCGTGAGCAGCAGCGCCTGCTTCTCGGAGCCGGTGAAGGTTCCGCCTTGGAAGTTGCCGAAGGTGCCGACGAAGCTGCTGATGAGGGGCGGCGACTCGGCCATGGTCGCCGCGAGATTCGGGATCATCCCGACGGCTTGCTTGAGTCCCTGGAGCGCCGGCTTGGACTTCTCGGGCGCCGACTCGATGGTGTGAATCCGGTACTGGTGCATGATCGATCTCCTTCGAGAGAGCAGCGCGGGAACCGCGCCACGCAGGAACCAGTATCGGCACCGCGAGCAGCGTCTCAATTCCCTCGGAGGTAAGCGCGCGCGCGAAGACCCACGATCCGGTGATTCGAAAATTCCTCGCTAGTCTCGGACGAATTCTTGAAACCCGATCGGTCCATCGCGCGTAGTCGTCTAGATCGACACTCGAACTGGTCTCCTGGTGCGACCGCGTGACGCTCCTGTTTGCCTTTCACGATTTCGAGCTGGACGAAGCGCGCTTCGAGCTGCGGCGCTCGGGCCGGCGTGTGGCCGTTCAACCGAAGGTGTTGAAACTTCTGCTTCATCTGGTGGCGCACAGGAACCGCAGCGTGCCCGTGCCCGAGCTGTTGCTGACGCTGTGGCCCGGTGAGAGCGTCGGTGCTGCGAGCATCAAGCGCGCGGTGCAGGGAGCCCGCGGCGCGCTCGGCGAATCGGGCGCGCGCGCCTCCGGAATACGTAACGTACGCGGTCACGGCTATCGCTTCGTTCTACCGGGTCGGGAGCTCAGCCCTCGGAACGCATCGGCGCCGGTCGCCACGAGCGCCGACGGAATGACCGATGCGTTCATCGGACGCGAGGGCGTGCTTGCCGCAATCGACGCGACGCTCGCCGAGGTGATCTCGGGACGTGGCACCAGCTTGCTCTTGATCGGTGAGCCCGGAATTGGAAAAAGCCGCACATTGCGCGAGCTAGCGCGACGCGCGTCCGCCTTGGACGTGTTCCCCTGTCTGGGTCGTTGTTCCGAAGTCGACGGTGCTCCCGCGCTCTGGCCCGTCATCCAGATTTTGCGTCAGGTGATGAAGGACGTATCGGCCACCGAAATGCGTGCGCTGCTCGGCGCTGGCGCGGCCGACATCGCCCAGGTCATTCCCGAGATCGGCCAATCCCTGGCCGACCTCCCGAAGGCGCCGGAGATCGATTCGGTGGCAGCGCGCTTTCGCTTCTTCGACAGCATGGCGTCGTTCGTCAAACGCGCAGCAGAAAAGCGGCCGATCGCGATCTTGATCGACGACTTGCAGCGAGCCGATGAGCCGACGGTTCAGCTGCTCGGCTTTCTCGCGCGTGAGATCGAGGGCTCGCGCGTGTTGCTGGCGGCGGCGACCCGGCCGGTGCCGCTGCGTACGAGCGGGAACGCAGAGGGCCGATACCGAAGCGTTGGCGCACTCTCGACGCGCGTCATCGAGCTGCGAGGATTGGGCCGAAGCGAGCTCGGGGATTTCATCGAGCAGCGTGTGCGCGCTGCGCCGCCCGAGGACGTCGTTGAGTGGCTGGAGCAGAAGACCCTGGGCAACCCACTGTTCCTCGAGCAAATCCTACGCGACGCTCCAACTCGCTGCGAGCGCTGCGCTTCACCCGCTTCGCCCGCTTCAGCTGCGGAGGGCGACCCGAGCTCGGGGCCTTGTTGGCATCGCTTCATGCTCGATCCCGCTGGGCAGGGGTTGCGTGCGGCGGTCGATCGGCACGTGCGTACGCTCGGCGAAGAATGTCGCGGCATGCTGCGCGCGGCGGCGGTGCTCGGTCGCGAATTTTCGCTCGAGTTACTGACGGATATCTGGCCAAGCCCAGCCGATCGGCTGCTCGCGCTGCTCGAAGAGGCGGTCTCGCTTGGAGTGTTGGAGCCACGCTCGGGCACGATCGGTGCTTATCGCTTTGCACACGTGCTGATTCGGGAGGCACTCTACGAGCAACTGTCGATTGCCGAGCGCGCTCGATCGCACTGGCAAGCCGGTCTGGCACTCGAAGCTCGTGGCGCAGGC
>DATHEN010001349.1:0-7329 GCA_035318565.1 Polyangiaceae bacterium | reverse complement strand
TACGTCCGTCAATTTCGTGCGAGAGCGGACTTTGCTTCGAGACAGTGTCTGCCTGCCGTTTCATAGAGTGGCGCTCCCAGCATGCAGTGGCGCTCCCAGCATGGTTGGCGCCGTCAGACGGGAGAGATGCTTCGCAGCGGTGACGCGTTCAACGCCGGCGGTGATCGCGGGGAACCGATACGGACATACACGCGAACCTCTCCACAGCATCCGCACAGCCGAGCCCGCCGTGGATTCGGACGACGCGCGTAGTTTGACGCGAACAGCGTTCACTGCCGCAACGCGTTAGTATCTGCAGCTCGGAACCGCATTGGAACACGTGATTCCGCATGCACCGGGGCTCAGCTGAGCTCGAGCAGCAGGCGGTCTGGATCTTGGAGCAGCCCGATGATCTCTTGCGCGAACGCGGCGCCGATATGCCCGTCGATGACGCGGTGATCGAAAGACAGGCTCAGCAACATGACGTCGCCGATCACGATCTGATCGCCCTGCACCACCGGCCTGCGTTTGATCTCGTGGACGCCGAGAATGGCCACTTCTGGATAGTTCACGATCGGCGTCGCGAACAAGCCACCGAGCTTGCCGAGCGACGTGATCGTGAAGGACGTGCCTCCCAGATCTTCTTTTCTGAGTTTACCTTCGCGAGCAACCTGCACGATGCGCGCGAGCTCGCGCGCGATTTCGAGGAGGCTCAGACGATCGGCCTGGCGCAGCGCCGCAACGGTCAAGCCCGCGTCCGTCGCCACGGCGACGCCAACATCGTAGTTCTTGCGCAGTACGAGCTCCTGCGCCTGATCGTCCACGAGACAGTTCAACGCGGGGTGTTTCTTCAAGGCGAGCACGGTGGCCTTGATGATGAACGGTAAATAGCTGAGCTTGACGCCGGCTTTCTCCGCGTGCGGCGCGAAACGCTCGCGCAACTTGCGCAACGCCCCGGCATCGCACTCGTCCACGTACGTGAAGTGTGCGGCGGTGTGCTTCGAGCGCGCCATGTTCTCGAAGATGCGCTTGCGCAAACCGCGCACGGGTATCCGCTCTTCGGCCGCTCCCGGAGCCCGCGGCGCACTGACCGGCGGCGCTGTGGAGTCCGCGGAACGGGGCGCTGCCGGCGTCTCGCGCTCGCCGCTCGCGGCCGGAGCGGCGCGATCGTTCGAGGCATGCTCGCGATGACGTTCGATGTCTTCGCGCGTGACTCGCCCACTGGCACCCGACGGCTTGACGTCTTTCAGATCGACGCCGAGCTCACGCGCGAGCCGGCGAGTGGCGGGCGCCGCCAGCGGCCGATCCGCAAAATGGCCGTTGCCCGCGCGGGCGGCGCGCTGCTCACTCGCCGGGTCGTGGTCCGGCATGCCCGGTAGCGCTTCGCGCAGATCCCCGACGGCGGAAGCAACCGGGCCTTCCTGCTGTTCGCGCGCGCGCTTGGACTGATTCTGAGCCACGTCCTCGGATCGCTCGGCAGGTTCGGAAGAGCGCGGCGCAGAGGCTCGAGCGTTCTCGCGTTCCGCACGCTCGGGGCGCGCTGCTTCGCGCTCCGGGCGCTGAGCGCGGTCCTCGGCGGGCGCCTGCTCTGGCTTGGCCTTTTCCTCGCTGCCCGCGCCCTCTCCGTCGAGGTCGAATACGACCAGCACTTCCCCAACGGGCACGACGTCTCCCGGTTTGCCGCGCAGCTTCGCGATGCGTCCGGTCTTGGGCGCACCGATCGTGACCGTGGCCTTGTCGGTCATGATCTCGACCATTTCCTGGTTCTCACTGACAGTATCGCCCTCGTTGACGAGCCAACCGACGATTTCCCCCTCGGTTACGCCCTCGCCAATGTCCGGCAGCTTGAACTCGTATTGGGACATCGATCTACTTTCCTCGTGCCAGTGCGAGCTGGCAGAAGTGACGAAGTGCTCTCAGGCGCGCGCTGTGTCCAGAACAGCAGGCAAGATGCGGTGCGACAAGGGCAAGTATTCCATCTCCAAAGTGTACGGGAACGGCGTATCGAAACCCGTCACCCGCACGGGCGGTGCTTCCAGGTAATAGAACACCTTTTCACAGACCAAGCTGACGAGCTCCGCTCCGAAACCACAGGTGCGTGGAGCTTCGTGCACGACCACCAGCCGCCCCGTCTTCTTGACGCTCTCGAGGATCGAGTTCACGTCGACCGGCCAGAGCGTGCGAAGGTCGATCACTTCACATTCCACGCCGCTCTCCGCAGCGCGCTGGGCGGCGTCGAGCGCCTCGTACAGCATTGCTCCGTAGGCCAGCACCGTGACGTGTTTGCCTTCGCGCACGACGGCAGCGGTCTCGAGCGGTACCAGATACTCGCCCTCGGGAACGTCACCCTTGGCCGCGCGGTACACGCGTTTCGGTTCGAAGAACAAAACCGGATCGGGATCTTGAATGGCCGCCAGGAGCAGGCCCTTGGCGTCATAGGGAGTGGAGGGGCAAACCACCTTGAGCCCGGGAACGTGAATGAAATGCGCTTCCGGGTGCTGTGAATGGTAATGCCCGCCGCGGATGCCGCCACCCACCGGGGTCCGGATCACCATCTTCGCGGGATACTCGCCGCCCGAGCGATAGCGGTATTTGGCGAGCTCGCTCACGATCTGGTCGTATGCGGGCCAGATGAAGTCCGCGAACTGAATCTCGGGAATCGGCACCATACCGTAGAGCGCCATGCCCACGGCCGTTCCGATGATGCCGCCTTCGCTGAGCGGGGTATCGATGACCCGGTCGTCTCCGAATTCGTCGAACAGGCCCGCGGTAACCCGGAACACGCCGCCCACCTTGCCGACGTCCTCGCCAAGGATCACCACGCGATCGTCGCGGCGCATGGCCGCTCGTAACGCGTCGTTGATGGCTTGGACCATATTCATCTGGGGCATGGCGAATTATCCGGATAGTAAAGACAGCTGGCGCGACGCACGGCGGACGCCGCCGCGCGCGCGGGAAGAGGATCAGCGATGCGAGGGCGCCCGCGGCCCCGCGAGCAGCACCGAGCGCTGCTCGGCAAGATGCCACGGCGGTTTTTCGTAAACATCCTCGAACATGGAGTCCAGAGCGGGCGGACGGGTCTGCTCGGCGATGCGAACGGCGTCGCGAAAGCGCCGATCCGTTTCGCGCAGAAGCTCCTGCTCGGAGCTCTCCGACCAGTAGCCATGTTGCAGCAGATAGCGCCGCAGCCGCTCGATCGGATCGCGCTCGGCCCAGGGACTGACCTGATTTTGCTCGCGGTAGCGGTTCGGATCGTCGCTCGTGGAGTGTCCGCCCATACGGTACGTGAGGGCTTCGATGAGCGTGGCGCCCTCTCCGCGGACGGCGCGCTCGAGCGCCCGGCGCGTGACCCACACCACCGCGAAAGGGTCGTTTCCATCGACGCGGATACCGGGCACGCCGTACGCGACGCCTTTTTCCGCAAACGTGCGCGATGCGGTCTGCCGCTCTGCCGGCACGCTGATGGCCCAGCCGTTGTTGCGACAGAAGAACAGCGTGGGGATCTGGAACACGCCGGCGAAGTTCAAGGCGTTGTGAAAGTCTGCCGAGCTCGTCGCGCCGTCTCCGAAGTACACGAGGGTCGCGAGGTCGCGCTTTTGAATCTTGGCGCCCCAGGCAAAGCCGGCTGCCTGCGTGATCTGGGTGCCCACCGGTGAGCTGATGCTGATCCAGTGCGCCTGGCGGCTCGTGTAGTGGTCCGGCATCTGGCGGCCTTTGGCGGTGTCATTGGCGTTGCCGAACATGTTGTCGATGAAACGCTGGAAATCCAGGCCACGCAGCAAGGCGGCTCCGAACTCGCGATAGCAGGGGAAAATCCAGTCCCGCTCACGCATGGCAAAGGCAGCGCCGAGCACCGCGGCTTCCTCACCCACGGAGCCGATGTGAAAGCCGATGCGGCCCTGACGCTGCAGAGCCACCAGACGCTCGTCGAGCAGCCGGGTTACCACCATGCTGCTGTACAGAGAAACGACCTCGTCCTTGGAGAGCCGCGGGTCGTACGCGGGGTCGAGCGTGCCGTCGTCGCGTAGAGAACGCACCACGTCGTCGGCCGGCGCTGGTTCTGGAACGATGCTGTGAGCAGCAGACGTCATGCTTCGGGTCTCGCCACGTGAGCGTAGTCGAACGCCTCTTAGCATGTCACTCGATCTGCCAGAGTCGCCTCGGTGACGTCATTCGAGCAGGGCGCGCTGGACTTCTTCCAGAACCGTTGCCAAAGCGCCCTGGTCCAGCCGAAATTCCGCTGCCAACTTGCCCAGCACGTCACGCTCGCTCTCACTGACTCCGCCCGAGGCGTAAGCCAACAGCGCCGCAACGCGTAATACCTCGAGCGCATGCTCCGGCCGCGCAATCGCTCGCGCCACCATCCGAATTCGCTTATCTATGCCGTCCTCGGTGAGCTGGTCCTGAAGGTCGGCGAGCAAAGCCGTCACCTGGCGTACCGCTACCGCGCCTTCGCACGCGGAGATCACCACGTGCTGAAAAGCCTCGCGTTCTTCGGCGTCGAAGCTGCCGTCTGCCTGCGCAACCAGGTACGCACTCTCGACGACCGCTTCGAACAAGGCCGCCGCTTCCGGATCGAAGCCGGTCGGCCGAGTCACGTCTTCGTCCACCGGCATTGAACCGTAGATCGCCGCGGTCAACGTCAGAATCGAGCCCTTGGCGCCCTCGTCCGCATAGGAGGGAGGCTCCCCGAGCTTGCTCGCTACCTTCTTCAGCAGGCTTTGTTGCGCCGGACGCATACCCCGAGTCTCCTCATACTGGAACCGGAGCGTAGAGCGCCCTAGCGCAAATTCCCATACCCGTGATTGAACCCGCGCCCCGGACGCGATTTCAAAGGGAGTCCAGCCCGCAAATCGGCAACTTCAGCGCCGCACCAGGGACTCGGCGCGGATCAGCGAAGCGGCCGGCTCGAGGAGCTCCGGTGTGCGCAGCGCCGGCGGGGTGCCCGGCGCCTGCGGGCGCAACCGGGCCTGCACGAACCCCTCTGCCGCGTGATAGCTCGAGCGCACGAGCGGTCCCGACGCCACGAAGGCAAAGCCCAGCTCGCGCGCCACCCGCTCGTACTCCGCGAAGCGCTCCGGCTCTACGTAGCGCGCTACGGGCGCGTGCTTCGGCGTCGGACGCAGGTACTGGCCCAAGGTCACGATGTCGACTCCGGCGCTTCGCAGATCGGCCAGGGCTTCGTGCACCTCTTCGTCGGTCTCACCGATACCTACCATCAGCGAGCTCTTCACGAAATGCTGCGGGGCCTGGGATTTCGCGAACGCGAGCACACTCAGGGAGCGATCGTAACTGCAGCGCGCATCGCGAATCCGCGGGGTCAGCCGGCGCGTGACCTCCAAGTTGTGCGCGAACACGTCGGGCTCGCCCGCGAGCGCGACGCTGATGTCCCGCTCGCGTCCCACGAAGTCCGAGACGAGTGTTTCGATCAGTAGCTCCGGCTGATGCTCGCGGAGCGCGCGCACCGTGCTCGCCACGTGAGCGGCGCCGCCGTCGAGCAGGTCATCCCGATCGACCATCGTCAGGACGACGTATTTGAGTCCGAGCTGAGCGATGGCTCTGGCCACGTGCACGGGCTCGCGCGGATCGACGGCGCCTCGAGGATTGCCGGTGGTGACCGCGCAGAAGCGGCAGCCCCGCGTGCAAACATGCCCCAAAAGCATGATCGTGGCTGTACCCGCGGACCAGCACTCCCCCACGTTCGGGCAGCGCGCTTCTTCGCAGACCGTGTACAGATCGAGCTTGCGCAGCGTGGCCTTCAGGCCCGCGTAGACCTCGCCGCCGGGCGCGCGCACTTTCAGCCAGGCTGGCTTGCGCTGCGGGGAAAGCGGGCTGTCGTTCGCCGTCATTCGCGGAGCCTAGCACGAGTGGACCGCCCGCTCGGCGCGGCGTCCTCGAGCGCTCGGACGCCGCTTTCGACCACGGGATCGATCACCCCCCGTTCACTGAAAATGGCGCTCACCAGCCGCGCAGGAGTGACGTCGAAGGCCGGGTTGCGCACCCGAACCCCTTCGGGTCCGAGCTCGACGCCGGCGAGCTTCACGAGCTCGTCCGGGCTGCGTTCCTCGATCGCAATCTGCTGGCCGCTGGGTGTGCTCACGTCGACGGTGCTCCACGGCGCCGCCACGTAGAACGGCCTTTCGTGCTGGCGCGCCAGGCACGCGACCGAGTACGTCCCGATCTTGTTCGCGACATCGCCGTTGCGTGCGATGCGATCGGCTCCCACCACGGCGAGATCGATGTGACCTTGCGCAAAAAACCAACCCGCGCTCGCGTCCGGGATGAGCTCCACGGAGATGCCGTCTTGCATCAGCTCCCAGGCGGTGAGCCGCGAACCTTGCAGATACGGGCGTGTTTCGTCCGCAAGCACCCGCACCCGCTTGCCCGCGGCGACGGCTGCACGGATGACTCCGAGCGCCGTGCCATAGCCACCGGTAGCCAACGCTCCGGCGTTGCAGTGCGTGAGGATCACGGCGCCGTCCGGCACGCGCTCGGCGCCCAGCTCGCCCATGCGACGGTTCGCGGCGACGTCCTCGCGGTGCAGCTGGCGCGCGAGCTCGGCCAGCGCCTCGGTCTGTTCGTGGCTGCCCTGCCCCGGCAAGCTCCGCGCATGCGCGAGCAGAGTGTCCGCGGCCCAGGCTAGATTTACCGCCGTGGGCCGCTGCGCTACGAGCAGGTTGCGCGCGCGCTCGAGCTCGCTCAGAACGTTGCCCCGCGCAGCCCGCGCCGCCAGCACCATCGCGTAAGCGGCCGTCAGACCGATCGCGGGCGCGCCGCGCACGACCATGTCGCGAATCGCACGCGCCGCCGTTTCCACGTCGCGGATCTCTAGGTAAACCTGCGAGCGCGGCAGCTGCCGCTGATCGAGCAGCACCAGCACTTCGTTGTCCGGCATCAGCTCGACGGCCGAGTAGCTCGCGCCGCTGATCGGCTCGGGATGCGGCAGGCGGTTCACGACGGCGGGGCGAGCAGCTTTTCGAACAGCGCGCTCACGAGTTTCGGCTCCGCCTGGCCCTTGGTCTCTTTCATGACGAGCCCGACGAAAAAGCCCAGCACACCCTTCTTGCCGCCGCGGATCGCCGCCGCTTGCTGGGGGTGCTGCTCGATCAGGCGCTCGACGAGCGGCTGGAGCTCGTTCGAGTCGGAGACCACGCGCATGCCGCGCTCCTGCACGATAGCGCGCGGACTCTTGTCCGAGCGCTCGAGCAACGCGTACACGTCCTTGGCCTGCTTGCCCGAGATCTCTTTGCTCTCGACCAGCTCGAGCAGCTCGGCGATCTGCAGCGGCGTGACAGTGAATCGTGCGTCGAGACCGTGCACGCTGGCGCCGCGCAGCACTTCCGTCTGGAT
>DATHEN010001348.1:0-6967 GCA_035318565.1 Polyangiaceae bacterium | reverse complement strand
GTTTACCGAGCCGAAGATCCAACGGCTGGCCGCGAAGTGGCGCTCAAACAGCTCGCGGCGCGCGGCAACGCAGGCGAGCGCCGAAATCTCGAGGCGCTGTTCGAGCGCGAGTACCACACGCTGGTGCGGCTCCGGCACGAGCGCATCATCGAGGTGTACGACTACGGAATCAGCGAGTCGGGCCCGTACTACACCATGGAGCTCTTGACGGGACAGGACCTGCACGAGCGGGCGCCGTTGCCCCATCGCGATCTGTGTAGCCATCTGCGTGACATCGCCTCGTCCCTCGCGTTGATTCACGCGCACCGTCTGGTGCACCGTGACGTGAGCCCGCGCAACATCCGTTTCCGGGCCGACGGACGGGCAAAGCTCATCGATTTCGGCGCTCTCGCGCCGTTTGGTCCGGCCGAAGACATCGTTGGTACGGCGATCTGCACGGCGCCCGAATGTGTGCACGGCATGCCACTCGACCAGCGCACCGATCTGTATTCATTGGGGGCCGTGGCGTATTGGGGGCTCACCGGTAGGCCCGCGTACGCAGCACGCCAGATCGGCGACCTGACGACAGCGTGGCAGTCGCCGCCGCTGCCGCCGTCGGCCTATGCAGCCGACGTCCCGCCTGAGCTCGACAACTTGGTGTTGTCGCTGATCCACCTCGATCCGTTGGCGCGACCCGCCACTGCGGCAGTCGTCATCGATCAGCTCACGGCGCTGGCTGAGCTCGAGCCCGAGAGGCACGAGCACGCAGCATCGAGTTACCTTTCTAGCGGCGAGTTCGTCGGGCGCGACGCGGAGCTCGGCTGGATCGAACGCAGCATTTCACGTCTGCCGAAGAAACGCGGGATCGAAATCCTCATCGAAGGTAGAGCGGGAATCGGCAAGACGCGGCTCTTGCACGAAGCGTCCCTCAGAGCCCAATTGCAGGGCATCACGGTGCTCAAAGCGGATGCGCACGCAACGCCGGAGCCGTTCGGTGTTGCGGCCGCTCTCGGTCGCCAGCTGCTTTCCACGTGTGCGGATGTGGCGCTGCCGGCGGCCGCCGCTCACGCTCCGGTGCTCGGCCATTTGGCCCCCGATCTGCAACGGCGCTTGGGGAATTTCGAGCTTTTGGAGCTCGGAGTGAATCCGGCAGAGCGGCGCGCCCGGCTACAGACCGCCTTGTACGAATGGTTTTCGCAGGTGGCTTGCGATCGGCGCCTGCTCTTCGCCGTCGACAACCTGCAGGCCGCGGACGAAAACTCGGCCGCCTTTCTGGCGGCGCTGGGGCACGCCTCGCACGACGTGCCGATCCTGCTGCTCGCGACCGTGCGCGATAGCGACGAAACGCTCGCGGCGCCCGTGCGCGCGATTCAACGACGCTCGGGACGGGTCAAGCTGCCGCTATTGAGCCTCCCCGCAATAGAGCGACTGATCACCTCACTGTTCGGCGACGTGCCGAACACGCCTCGCTTGAGCAAGCTCTTGCACGCGAAGAGCGCGGGCAATCCTCAGCAGTGCATGAATCTGGTGAACCTCCTCGCGCGCCAACAGATCGTCAAGTACGTCGGGGGCACCTGGGTGCTGCCGCTCGACGTCTCCGATGAGGAGCTGCCCGCCAATCTCGATGCGTTGATCGCCACGCGCCTCGCAGCGCTCAGCCCGACCGCGCGCGTGCTGGCTGAAGTGTTGAGCCTGCAAACTCGCCCGCTGACCATCGATCGCTTCCGGTCGCTGGCAGCCGTGCAGGGCGAGGCGCCGTTTCATGCGGCGCTCGATGAGCTGCTCAGCGAGCAAATCGCGGCGCTCGGTGGCGGCCGTTACCGCTTCGATCAAGACGCGGTTCGACAGGCGGTCGCGAAGCAGGTCGATGAAGCCAGCCGCCGCACCATCCACCGGCGTACGGCAGAGCTGCTGCTCGCGGATGGCGAGCAGGACGCTGCGGTTCGCATCGAAGCGGGATGGCACCTGCTGCACGCCGGCGACGAGCGGCGCGGGGCCGACATCCTGGCGGCGGCTGGACGAGGCTTTTTGGCCGGCTTGGCTGGTCTCGCGGGCCACGAGAGCGCGGACGATGCGGTGCACGCCCTCTCCGCCGCACTCGAATGTTACGAAAAGCAGGGACGGTCCGAGTACGAGATCGCAGCGGTGCTGTTCCCGATGCTTTCGATCGCGTATCTGAGCGAGTGGCGCCTGATGCTCGAGCATGCCGATCGAGCCATCGAGCTCGGCCTGCGCATTACTGGGTTCGGGTTGGCGCGGCGCCTGCGCCCGTGGGTTGGGCGCCGCGCCGCGCTCGTGCTCGGTCTCGGGACCGCTGCAATACGCCTGAAGCGGGAACGAAAACGAGGTCTCGACTACGGCTTCAACGAGGCAATCGGCATATTTTGCGGCATGACGATCTCGTGTCTGGGCATGATCGCCACCAGCCTCGACACGCCACGTCTGAAGAGCGCGATCGCGAAGCTCGAGCCACTCGGCTACTTCGGAGTCAACGAGTTTCCCCGGCTCGTCCACGACCACTTTCACGGGCTCGAGCTGCTGTGCACGATTCGCGGCGAGTGCGTGCCGGTGATGAAGAGCGTCCTCGAAAGGCTCGATCAGCCGAAGATCAAAGCCTTGCTCGGAGAAGCGCACTGGAAGTCGATCCGGGCCGGAGAACTCTCCCAGCTCGGTCTATTCGAATTGACCGAGTGCGGCAGCGCCGCCCTCGAACGCGCGCGGGAGATGGAAGCGTTCGACATCCGCGTTTGGTCCATGTTCGCCGAACAGCTGCGCATGCTCTACCATGCTCGTCGTGGCGAAACCGAAGAGGCCCGGCGTTACGCTCTTCGCGCCGAGGTGTTTGCAGTGCAAGGCAGCACGACCTGGCAAGCGGAAATGTCGCATTCGGCGCTGCTGCTCGCGTCCAACGTGCTCGCGGAAGACAGCGTTGCAGTCCGGCGCTGCCGCGAGCAACTAGCCCGCTGGGCTCGCCAGCTGCCCTCCATGAAACCCCACGCCGCGCTGGCGGAGGCCGCGTATGCGATGCTCTCGGGCGATCTCGAGGCTGCAGTTGCGAACTTCGAAGAAGTCGAAGACGAGTTCGGGCCTCATGAGCGCACCGGCTGGCAGGACTTCCACAGCTTGTATGCGCAAGCTCTCAATCGCAGCGCACGACACGCCAAGGCGCGCGCTATTTGTAGTCGCGCCATTGCCCACATGTCCGCGGCCGACGCGCCTCACGTGACGTACAGCCTCGAACCCCGGCGCCAGCTGGCACTCGCGGCGGCAGGGCTAGGCGAGCTGGACGAAGCCGTCCGCCAGCTCTCACAGCTGCTCGATCTGTATGGCGGAGAGGATCAACCGCTGTTCGTGGGACTCTTGTATCGAGCGCGTGCCGAAGTCGCTCTGGCCATGAGCGACGCCCGTGCCTTCGAGATCCACGCAGGCCAGATGGCCGAGAGGTTCCGCGGCGCGCGGAATCCGGCGCTCATCGCTCAATGCAATCGATTGGCCGCGAAGGCCGCCCGCACCGGCTTCGGCGTGGCTGCGCTCGGTGTGGATGAGCGCTCCGCGATCTCAGTGAGTGCCATCCATTCCAGCGTCGCAATCAGCATGGCGCGTACGGCGTTGAGCGAGCTACGGAAACTCGCCGATCCTACGACCGAAGCGTTGCGCCTACTGATCGAGGGGTCGCGCGCCCGCGCGGGGCAGCTCTACGTGAAGGAGGGTGGCGGCCTGCGCCTGCTCTGCGCGACCTCCGACACGGGAACGGAGTCGGAGCTCCCACAACGCCTTCGCCAGCTGATCGCGCGCGCAGAAGCGGAGCTGGCTGCTAGTGCCGTGCATACCATTCACGACGGCGACGGCGACTCTGCCGCAGTGACGATCCGACGTGAAGCCATGCACGCCGGTGCCGACGAGGACGCGGATGAATCCGATGGCGAAACGCAGTTCATTCCGGCCATGCTGTCGGACACCGCACACGGGTCGAACCATTTGTTCGTGCTCAGTACTCCCGCTGAGCCGAATAGCTCGATCGTGGGAGGACTTATCCTGGATGTGGATCCCACGGCGCCCCTGCGCGTGGATACCGAGTTACTTCAGGGAGTCGCCGTGGTCTTGCAAGATTGGATGAGCTTGCATTCTGCCAGCAGCTGAGGCGAGAGCGCCAGTTGCGCGCCGAGCGAGCAACTCTCTTCGCTCGTGGCCGCTCCGCGACGCCGTCACGTCCCACAGAACGTTTGCAGCACACGCTCTTCGGGCTGCGGTGGCTCGGCCAAGTCGGCGAAATCCGGCTGATCTTCGTAGGGGCGCTCGAGCACCTGCACGAGGCGCTCGAAAGGCGCGAAATCTCCACGCTCGGCGGCGGCGTCGATGACCTGCTGGATGCGATGGTTGCGCGGGATGAAGGCAGGATTGGCGCGCCGCATGGCGCTGGCGCGGGCATCCGGCGTGTGGTCCTCGCGCGCGAGTCTCTTGCGCCAAGTCTCCGCCCAGGCATGAAACGCGCCCGGCTCCGAGAAGAGTGCAGCGACGTCGGCGTCGGCGGCAGGGTCCGCTGCCGCAGAGCACAAGCGCCGGAAGAAAATCGTGTGATCGACCTTCTGTGACGCGAGCCGTTGCAGCAGGTCCGTGACCAGCACGGGGTCGTCCTCCTCCTCGCGCGCGAGGCCTACTTTTGCTCGGAGTACGGACGCATAGGCCGCCTCGAAGCGTTCGGGAAAGCGTTCGAGGTGTTCCGTGGCCAGGCGCACCGCTTCATCCTCGTTCTCGGAGAGCAGTGGCAAGAGCGCCTCCGCGAGACGCGCGAGGTTCCACTGCGCGATGCGCGGCTGATTGCCGAATGCGTAGCGGCCTGCATGATCAATCGAGCTGAACGTCTTGTTCGGATCGTACTCGTCCAGAAACGCGCACGGTCCGTAGTCGATGGTTTCGCCCGAGATCGACGTATTGTCCGTGTTCATCACGCCGTGCACGAAGCCGACGCCGAGCCAGCGCGCCATCAAGTTGGCCTGCGCGTCGATGACTTGCTCGAGCAGCGCGAGAGCCGCATTGCCGGTGTCCGAGGCTCGGGGATAGTGGCGCTTCAGCGCGTAGTCGCTGAGCGTGCCCAGCGCGTCCTGATCGCTGCGTGCAGCGAAGAACTGAAATGTACCCACCCGGATGTGGCTCGCGGCCACGCGCGTGAGTATCGCACCGGGCAAGAGCGTCTCTCGAACCACGCGCTCACCCGTGGTCACGGCGGCGAGCGCGCGTGTCGTGGGGACGCCGAGCGCAGCCATGGCCTCGCTCACGATGTACTCGCGCAGCACCGGGCCAATCGCCGCGCGTCCGTCCCCGCCCCGTGAAAACGGCGTGCGTCCCGCGCCTTTGAGCTGGATATCGCGGCGCAGGCCGTCATTGGCCACGACCTCGCCGAGCAGAATCGCCCGGCCGTCTCCTAGTTGAGGCACGAACGCTCCGAACTGATGCCCTGCGTACGCTTGCGCGATCGGCTCCGCGCCTTCGGGTAGCACATTGCCGGACAGCATTTGCGCTCCTTCGGCGGACGCGAGCTGCTCGGCATCGACGTCCAGGAGCTCCGCCAGCGCGCGGTTCACTTTCACGATCTGCGGGTCACGCACGGCGCCGGGCGTGACCTTCGCATAGAAGCGCTCGGGTAGGCGGGCGTAGCTGTTGTCGAATCGAAATGTCATCTCGTTCCTTCGAGCAAGCGGGGAACGAGCGACTTACCACGGCGCCGCGCGAGCCGTGGACGTCAGCGCCAACCGCCGGCAAACATCGCCGTTGGCGCGGCACTTCGGGTGCTCGACGGACGTGTGTTTGGCGCCTGCGAAGTGAGACATCCGCCCGTGTCGTAGAAGCGCCGCCAGTACTCGCCGGACTTCAGCGCTGCGCTCGGGTGCTGTGCAACGTTGTGCGTGGGGCACACACGACTTCAGCGCTCCGGGCGCGTCATCGCCAAATCGGCAGGTATGTGCCTGGCAAATCTTGCGTTGATTCTCGGACGCAACGTTGCGATTCGGCATGAATCCAAGTGTGTGCGTCTTATTGCGCAGCGTTTGGGGCCGTTCAATGACTCGAGCGCGGCGGTGAGGGAGGGAGAAACGCGCGTGCTCGAAAACCGGTATGCACACTGAAGAAATTCGAAGACTGTAGCTCACACGACCAGCAATCGCCGTTGCGACTTTTCGACTACGTGCGTTCACGTGTTACTGGTCTTCCGTTACTCGTCACGTTCGTTCTCGCAACCGGCAGCGCTTGCGGTCCTGCAGCGATCCGTGGCCACGTTCGAGACGAGCGCGCGCCGGACGCTGGCAACGCAGCTGCAGACGTGGGTGCGGGATTCGGCGGCCACCGTGACGCGGGAAATGGTGTGAGCCCGATGCCGGGCGACGCCGGCGGGCTGTTTGGTCTGGAGACCGTGACGCCCGATCCCGGTATGCCGCGTGAGTGCGCGGACATCGCTGCCATCGACATGAACGCGCGCCTGGCGCGTTACGGGGCGGCCCTGCCGCACCTGACGGAACCGGTCGTATCGGTGGATGATTTCGGCGCCAAAGGCGACGGCAAGAGCGACGACACCGACGCGATTCAAAGCGCCATCCGTAGCCTGACGCAGGGCGGCACCGTGCGTTTGTCGCCCGGCAAGATCTACGTCAAGCGCGATCTGGTCGTCGTGGATCGACCGGACGTCAAAATCTGGGGCTATGGCGCGCTGCTTTACTCCGTCGTGACGGACGCGGAGGCACGAAACGCGGGTGAAGCTCGCATGGCAATACACCTCTCGGCGCCGCGCACGGGCATCTATGGACTCTCGATCGCGACGAATCTGCGAAAACGCACGATCGGACACCAGAACGCTGCCGGTATTCACCTCTCCTCGGAGGGGCAAGAGGTCATCGGAAATCGCGTGGCTTACGCGGGCATGCTGGTGCGCATGGCGCAGGACTTCTTGATCGCCGGCAACGTCGTGTGCCGAGCTACGGCCGACGGCATTCACACG
>DATHEN010001347.1:0-2836 GCA_035318565.1 Polyangiaceae bacterium | reverse complement strand
GAAGGCCGGCGCGAGCTGCCGCCGTCGGTGCTGGCCATGCTGCAACTTCGCATGGCCGAGCTGCCCGAGTCCGCGCGCCGCGCGCTACGGGCGGGCAGCATCTTTGGTGGCAGCTTCGTGGAAGACGCCGTGGCGGCGCTGCTCGGGCAACCAGCACTGACCACCGCCGGAGAGCTCGACGACCTCGTCGCTCGCGAGTGGCTCTGGCAAAATAGCGAGCTTTCGCGCAGCGGCGGCCGAGTTTACGTGTTTCGGCACGACCTGGTACGCGAGGCCGCCTACGCCACTCTCACCGATCGGGATCGCGTGCTCGGCCACCGGCTCGCAGCCGACTGGCTCGAGCGCAGCGGTGAGAGTGAGGCGATCGTCGTGGCCGAACACTGCGACCGAGCGGGTGATGGACGCGCCGTCGGTTGGTACCGCAAGGCGGCGGAACAGGCCATGGAAGGCAATGATCTCGAAGCGTGCATCGAGCGCGCGAGCCGCGCCGTGGCTTGCGGCGCATCAGCTGAAACACTCGGCGAGATCCGCGCGCTCCAGGCCGAGGCGCACAACTGGCGCATGGAGTGGAGCGAGGCCGAGCGCTGCGCCCTCGAAGCGATGCAGTGTCTGCCGCGCGGGACGCCCTTGTGGGCGCACGCGCTGCATCAGCGCTCGTGGTCCGCTTCTTCGATGGGTCGCAGCAAGGAGGTGGAGGAGCTGGCCGGTGAGCTCTTGGATGGCTCACGAGGCCAGGAGTTCACGCGCTTTCACGTCCTGGCCTACGCCAACGTTGCCTCCCACCTGCAGCGCATGAGCCAGCGCGAGAAAGCCACCGCGCTCTTGCGTCCGCTGGCGTTGCTGGAGGCGCCTACCGACGATGTGGTGGCCGGGACGGTAGCGTTTGCGCTGGCGACCTGGGAGTTCGATGAAGGAAACCTCTCGAAGGCGCACGCGCTGCTGACTCGGGCGCAGGATCATTTCATGAGCAGCGGTGACCTGCTGCGGGTGGCCCTGGCGCGCGAGGCGGCTCACGTCACCGCGGTGTTCATGGGCGACTTCGAGCGAGCCGCCGCCGGACTCCGGCAGTTGATGCAGTTCGCCCGCGCCCACGGCTTGCGGCGGTTCGAGATCGATGCGCGCGTCGATCTAGCGCTCTGTCTCGGGCTCTCGGGTGAGCACCGCGAAGCCGTTCGACTCATACGCGAGGCCATCGCTGCTTACGGGCAAGCGCAGGTCTTCGAGCTTCTTCAATCTGGAAACGTGTTGTCACGCCTGCTGTACCTGGCTTCGGATTTCGCCGGCGCGGAGCGTGAAGCGGCCCGCGTTCTCGAACAGGAGGGCGCAACGCCCATCCAGCGCGTGCATGCGCTCGCGGCTCGCGCGCAGGCGCTCACGGCCCTCCACCAGATCGAGTTGGGGCTCGAGCATGCGCGCCAAGCGCTCGCGTTGCTCGACTCGATCGACGTGATCGACGAGTGGGACGCGTTCGTGCGCCTCGTGCACGCCGAAGCTCTGCACCAAAGCGGCGACGCCGAGGGCGCCCGCGCGGCAATCCGCTTCGCAAAGGAGCGGCTGCTCGTCAGAGCGGCGCTGCTGGACTCGCCCGAGTTTCGCGCGACTTTTCTGGCGAAAGTGCCCGAGAACGCCCGAACGTTGAGGCTGTCGGCGCTGTGGCTCGAAGAGGCGCCGATTTCAGCGCGCTAGGGTCACCTCGTGGATGACGTCTCCAGGCGCGAGCCGGTCCCAGCCCGGTTCCGCGCGACCGATCAGAGAGTACTTGCCGTCGAGGTGCGGCTGCGGTCCGAGCGTGACGAAGAGCTGACTCGAGCCGGTGTCACGCCCTGCCAGAGCGATGCCCACACTCAGCGTATCGAAGCCGAGCGGCGACGTTTCGCAGGGCAGCGCTGGGAGTGAGGCTCCGCCGAAGCCATCGCCGCCCGGATCGCCGAACTGCGCGACGAAGCCTGGCACCACGCGATGCACGCTCAGGCCGGCGTAAAAGCCGCTCTGCACGAGCTTTTGGATGCGCGCGACGGCGATCGGAGACAACTCGCCGTTCAGAGTGATGCCGAGCTCGCCGGCGTCCGTGGCGAAACGCAGGCGAAGCTCGCGTGGCAGGCTCGCGCCGAGCTCGTCCGGCGGGCGGGCATGTGGCGCGGCAGCCGTGCACGCTTTGCTTCTGTCCCCGAGCAGGCGCAGCGCTTGCTCCGCGTGTTCGCGCAGAGTGGGATTGGCGCTCTTGCAATCCGTTTCGATCGCGGGCTTGTAGCTCAAGAGCTGCAGAGCCGCGACGGCGTCCACCAGCGCGACCCGGGTCTCGATCGCGTCGGGGCTGCGCTTTTTGCCAAAGGCTTTCTGCAGCGCCTGAAGCAGAGTGCTGTGTGGCTTGAGCGGCGCGGCTTCCGGCGGAGGTCGTGCGCCTTCGGCTTCGACCGCGCGCCGCTGCGCGCCGGGGTGCTCGCTGGCGCGCTCGGGATAGGCAGCCAGAACGCGCGCCGCGCTGGCCACTGTGCCGTCCTCCTCCGCGATCAAGGCGCTGGCGAGCACGCGATACGCCTGTGCAATCTCCGGATGACTGGGCATGAGACCGAGAGCCGCCTGGCGCACGACCGCGTCTTTGGCTTCCAGCAAACTGCGCCAGCGCTCGTAACGTGCGCCGGTGATGGTCGCGCGATCGAGCACTTTGACGACGGCCAAGAGCCCAGCGCGACCCTGCGGATCGGGATCGCACGCGCGAAGCTCCGGGTACAAGCTGCGAGTATTGGCGAGGACGGAGGCCGCAGCGCAGCGCATCAGGACGATACGGCGCGCGAGCGGTGCGCTCTCGGAGCCCTGGAGCGCAAGCGTGGCAATG
>DATHEN010001346.1:0-3155 GCA_035318565.1 Polyangiaceae bacterium | reverse complement strand
CTCGGCGCGCGCCAGGGCCTCCTCGATGCTTTGGCAGATCGCCGACGTCTTGTGCCGACCCTTGCTCTGGAAGAGGACGCTGAGCAGCTCTCGATCCGGGTGATCGTGCTCGATGCTCACGAACACCTCTCGGCAACCTTCGAGCAGAGCGGGCAACATCGCGGCAATGCCATTGCGAACACCTGGCGATGGAGCCGGCACGTGCGCAGGAACGGACATGATCAGCACCATACGCGCTGGTCTCTGCGCGCGCGCCTGTCGGCAGTCTTGCTGCAAACCCATGAGGTCGCCGGCACGCAGCGGATGCCGCCAGCGTAAAAAGCACGCATCTCCGACCAGATTGAACGAGTAGCCGAGCCGCTGTCTCGCGAACGTTTGCACACGCCGCTTGCCGCGATTTGGACGCTGCGCTTGAGGCTGACTTTTAGTCATGACTTCCGACTTTCCAGAGCTTCGGCGAGCAAGGATTGATGTTGCGGGCGCCGGCTAGCGCCGCAACAATCGACGTCTGAGCGAGGCGACCAGCAGAACGAACCCCGCAAGGACTGGCACGAATGGATCTCGAGCAGCGCTCACGGAGCAGCTGCCGCTTCCGCCGGTTCCCGTGCCTGCCGACCCGCCGGCTCCGGTGCCCGCGGACCCGCCGCTGCCCGTCCCCCCGGCGCTCGAGCACAAACCGGCTCCGAGCAGAGTCTGAACGTCACTCCACGCCCCGGGGCACTCGGCTTGGACGGATGTCCCAGCGGGGCACGTCAGCGGACATGTCTTCCGCCGCTCGTAGAGCGGAACGAATGGCTCCCCTTTGGAGGTGCGAGCCGTTGCCTGATACCGGCCCCAGGTGAACGAGTCTCGAAGCTCGGTGGCGCAAGCGTAGAGCCCCGAGCCCGTCCACTTCAAGCAGCGCGTCTGAACATCGGCGACCTTGGTGAACGGGCCGCTCGGGGCGTCTCCGATGTACATGCCGTCGCTCGGCGCGCCGGTCGGGCCCGGACCGCCGTAGGACAGCTGGGTCCCGTCGGGAGACAGCGCGAAGCCGAGCATGGGCCCGGCCGTGCGCGCCAGCGTGTGAAACGTGGCGCCGCGATCGCTCGTAACGAGAACGGCTGCGGGCGAATCGGGCAGGCTGCGGTTGTCGGCGAAGCGCACGTACACACGATCGGCGCTGCGCGGATCGATGGCCGCGATGTAAGCTGCCGCATCCGTGTACAGGCTGCCGTCCGTGGCGGTGTTCGTGGGCAGCGGGATCGTAGCTCGCTGCCAGCTCGTGCCTCGATCTCGGCTGTGAAGGAGCACGCCAGCGCGTGGCACGCTATCCACACCGATTTCTTGTCCGCTCACGTAGATGCGGTTCGGGTCGGAAGGCGCGACCTCCAATGTCTCGACGATCACGTTGGACGGCAGTGCGGTTCCGACCGCCGTCCAGGTTCGAGCGCTATCGCGAGTCTCGGCGATCAGCGTGTCGTAGTTGCCGCTGTATACGAAGCGCTGGGCCAAGACCAACGTGCCGCGCGGATCGCCCGGGGTCGGCGTCATGTCCACGACGAAGCGATTCGCGAACAGCTCGAGCGTTGGCTCCCAGCTGCATCCGGAATCGCGGCTGGTTCTGAGGCCCGCGTAAGGCACGCCGATGACCGTGGTTCCATCGCTGAACACTGCCAGCGGCGGATCGTTCGCGGCGCTCGGATTTAGGCCCACTGCGCCTTCACAGATCCAGCGCCAGCTCTGGCCGCCGTCCGTGGTCTCGATGAAGCCGAAGGTAGTTCGCAAAAGTGTGTGGTTCGGATCGCTCGGGTTGAGAACGACTCCCGTAGCGGCGGGAAATCGGCCGTTGGCTCGCGCCGAGCCTGCCGTCGCGAACAACGCCAGCACGAGCAGTGCTTTCCGATGGAACCCGAGCATCACGGCGTGCCGGGCATGACCAGATCCGGCAGCATGAAGAACATCTCGTGCTCGGTTGTCAGGCCGAAAGCGATCGTGCAAGCGTCGCACTTGCCGTCGCCTCGACCTGGCGCTGAATCGCAGCGAGCATTGTCCGCCGCGCCGAAACAGGGTGCGCCCACCTTGCCCGCAACACAGGCCACCGGGTTACACGTCCCACCGTAGCTCGGGATCTTGGAGTTACGCATGACGAGATCGACATCGGGCGAGCCATCCGGCTTCAATCCGTTGTTGAAGGTCGCGCAATACCTCAAGGTGCGCTGAGCCGCGTCCGGGGAATCGAACACCCTCGGGGGATCCATGACTTTGTAGACCGGGTCCGAATAGAAGAAGCTCTCGTAGATCTTGCCAGCAGCGTCATTGATCCAGAACCGTTCGCCGTGCTTGTGCGTATGCGACGAGAGACGAATGAGCGTGGCGTTCTGCGGCACGACGTAGCTTCCGCACACGTCTTTGCGCGTAAACGGCGCCAGGTTGCTGGTGGCGAAACTCAGGAAATCCGTGACGCTCAGGTGTTCCTCTTTGAAACGGCGATCCTCTGCGTACGCGAGATTCATGCGCACGTGGAGCGGGTGCTCCGAGCCCGTCAGATTGAAAGCATGGGTGTTCCAGTAGATGATCCCCTTGATCGGGATATCGCGATACACGCCGTCGATTGCACGAACGTTGACCTGCGGCTGAAGCGCGGTTCCAAGGCCGAAGCCCGCGGGATTGATCTCCGATCCGGGAGGCCCGTAACCGACGCAGGCGGGGCTCGCCTTGGGTTCACTGCCGCACAGGCCACCTTCCCCGCAAGCAGAGAAGTCGCGCGGATTACAGGTTTGCCCGATACGAGGACCGTTTTTGCATTTCCAGGTTCCGAACGATGGATCGGCGAGCGACTCTTCTCCGAGCTTGGAGTGCATGATGACCAGATGGTGGCTCGACGGGTCCTGCCGGATCTGCGTGGACTTCACGTAAAAGTGAGTTCCGTCTGCACTCTTGAACTGAGCGGGCACGCGATCCGTGAAATCGTAGTAACTCGCGGAGCAACCTTCCCACTCGCTCTGCGGCGCCAGGACGACCGGCGGAAACTCGAATTGGATACCTTGGTCGGGGGCCGGAGGCTCGAGTGGCTCGATGGACACGGGCGTCGCGGGTGGCAAGCAAGCGTTCAACAAACCGCTGACGTAGGCTGTGCTGCCGCTTGCTACCTTGGGGTCACCAACGGATCCGGT
>DATHEN010001345.1:0-6714 GCA_035318565.1 Polyangiaceae bacterium | reverse complement strand
TTTTCCAAGGCGGGAGACGCCGCCACGGCAAAGCGCTTCTGGGAGCACGCGCGCCGCTCGCCCACGTTCGATGGCTGGCGCTACGCCGACGTGATCGAAGAGCGTATCGCGACGGCCGAGGAACGCGCCCGATTGCTCACGGACGAAGATCCGAACAATGACCCGGAGCTGTTCGCCCAGAGCGCCAGCGTCTGCGTCGGCTGCCACGCCGATTAGGGTCACTCACGGGCCGCATAGCGTCGTATCAGGGCGTATCGGACCACACGCCGGGCGTGGTGCCCTGCGGGCAAAGCTGCTTCGCTGTTTCGAGCTCATCGGCTTCCATCTGGTAGTAGACGTTGCGCATGTAGCCTTGGCTTCTGGAATACGTACACGCGCCTTGCGCGCCGCTGCGTGAACAACCCGTGCCTGGCATGCCCTCGCCCTCCACACACGCGTCGGTCATGGCTTCGACCGGCTGGCCCGTACGGCGATACTCGATGCATGCCTCGCCGTTGCTGGTCGTGCAGGAGAAGATCGCGCCGGAGCCGCTGCCGGGTGACTCAGCGTCGTCGTCACCACATGCCGGAACGAATGAGCTTAGAGCCAGAATCGCGAACGCCAGCGTGAACCGGCTTTTCCTCGTTACCGCTCAGATGAGCATTCTTTTTCAGGAGCGTAAAGACCGGGCGGCTCGTGCGGACCCGCCATCGCGATCGTCAGGCCAGTCGTCGACGTTTGATTGGCGAGGTTGGCGAACGCGCTGCCAAAGTCCGAAGCAGGCGGCTCGAAGAAGCCTGGCAACGCGCGGGATTTGGTGACCACGCACGACGGATTTCTTCAGGCGTAGAACGAAGCTCGGCACACTATCCACTTCGACGCTCTGCTCACTCGTGCCATGATCGCTCTCATGAAGAGCCGGCAAATAACGGAGCATTCCGCTCGATTGGCGGCAGCGCTGGCCTGTGCGGCGCTGTGCTCCGGATGCGGGGAGGACGAGGCAGCGCGCGGCACGTCGGGGTACCGAGTACAAATCCGCGAAACCAGCTACGGCATTCCGCACGTCTTGGCCGATGACATACCCAGCGCCGTGGCCGGCCTCGGCTACGTGGGCGCGCGCGACTACGGCTGCATTCTGCTCGATCAGATCGTGCGAGTACGCAGTGAGCGCGCCAAGTTCTTCGGCCCGGGCAATCAAGATGCGAACATCACCTCGGACTTCGCCATGCTCGTGCTCGGTATTCACGACGGCGGCGAGCGCGGTTTGGCGACGCAGACGCCCGAGCTGCGCGCCGCCGTGCACGGCTACGTGGCGGGCTTCAACCGCTACCTCTCGGAGCACGAGCTCGCGGCCGACTGTGCGGGTAAGCCGTGGGCGCGCCCGCTCACTGCGACAGACTTGTTCGCGTACTACTATTGGCTCGCGCAACTCGCCAGCGCCGATCCGCTGCTCAGCTCGATCGGCGCGGCAGTGCCGCCGAGCGCACAACCCACGGCAACCGCCGCCTCACTGCCGAACTTTCGTACGGCAGAGCTCGGCAGCAACGGCTGGGCGATCGGCGCCGAGCGCAGCGCGAGCGGTCGCGGCATGCTCGTCGCGAATCCGCATTTTCCGTGGGAGGGGAACCGCAGATTCTACGAAAGCCACATCACCGTACCCGGAGTGCTGAATGTCTACGGGGCTTCCCTGCTCGGCGCGCCCGTCATCAATATCGGCTTCAACGAGCACGTGGCCTGGACGCACACGGTGACCACGGCTCGGCACTTCACGCTCTATCGCGTCAATCTTTCGCCGGGCGATCCCACGAGCTACCTCTACGACGGCCAGCCGCGCGCGATGGAGCGCGAAGCCTTCTCCATCGACGTGCTCGAGCCAGGCGGCGAAACGCGAAAAGTCGCGCGCACCATGTACCGCACCCACTACGGGCCCATGGTCAGCATCGCGGCGCTCGGCGGGTGGACGGACACCACGGCGTACACGATGCGCAACGCCAACGAGGACAACTTCGCCATTGGAGAGCAGTGGCTTCGCATGAACCTCGCCACCTCGTTGGACGATCTGAAGCGCGCCAACGAGCAAGTGCAAGGCATCCCGTGGGTGAACACCATGGCCGTCGATGCGCAGGGTACGGCGCTCTACATGGACGCCTCGCGTACACCCAACCTGAACGAGACGGCGCTCGCGCGTTACCGCGACGCGCTCGCCACTGACCCGCTCACGCAGGTAGTGGATCAGAATGGCGCCACGCTGCTCGACGGCAGCGATTCGATGTTCGAGTGGCAAGACGCGGGAGCGCCGGGCGAGGGTACCGTGCCGTTTTCACGCTCGCCTCAACTCGAGCGCCGGGATTTCGTGTTCAACGCGAACGATTCGTACTGGCTCACGAACCCCACCGCTCCGCTCACCGGTTATTCCATTCTGTTCGGGCCCGAAGGAGCGCCTTCCACCCCGCGTACACGCACGAATGCGCTGATGCTGACGGAAATGTCTGCCGACGGCGCCTCGGGCAGTGATGGCAAGTTCACGTTCGAAGAACTGGCGGGGATCGAATTCAACCAGCGGGCCAGCCTGGCGGAGGTGCTGCTGACTCAAGTCGTTGAGCGCTGCACCTCGGCCGGCCCGGTGACGGTGAACGGCAACGCCGTCGAGATCGCCAGCGCGTGTGAAGTGCTGCGCAATTGGGACCGGCGCCTGAGCCTGGACAGTGTCGGCGCCGTGTTGTGGCGTGAGTTCCTGGCGAGCTTTTCCGGAGCCACCCGTGATCAGGGCGCGCTCTTCGCCGATCCATTCGACCGCAATCAACCGCTGAGTACGCCGCGCACCTTGATACCGGCGCCGAGCAGCGGAGACGACCCCGTGCTCGTCTCAATTGCGAAAGCGAAGGTCACGCTGGAAGGCGCCGGCTTCGGCATTTCTGCTACGCTCCGTCAGGCGCAGCGCACGAAGAAGGGCAATGAGTTCATCCCGATCCCAGGTGGCTCGAATCTCGAAGGCGCGTTCAATATCGTGGGCTACAGCGGGGACAACGGCACGCTGCTGCCTGGGCTGGCACGCGGGGCGGTCGTGAGTCCGCCGACCGGACTGACCAGCGAGGGATACCTGATCAACGTCGGCAGCAGTTTCATGATGACTCTCGAGTACACGCCAGCGGGTCCGCATGCGGAAGCGGTGCTGTCGTACTCGCAGTCGACCGACCCCAGCTCGCCGCACTTTGCGGATCAGACCCGCGTGTTTTCCGAAGCGCACTATCGTCCGATCGCTTTTACCGAGCAGCAGATCGCGGCGGACCCGGCGCTGCAGACTATGACGCTCGAGATATCGCCCTAGCTTTGCAGTCGAAGCCGGCTCATCGAGACACGGCCGTTTGCGCTCGACACGACCGATCCGCACGCCGCCGGCTGGGCGGAGGGCGCTGCCACGTTATACTTCGCACACATGGCGAAGCGGTTGGTAGCACTCGTAGGCCTGTTCTCCTACATCCTGTCGGCGTGCGGCGGTAACCCCGCCACGCCAGGCAGCGGTGGTAACGCGGGAACGGGAGGTGGCGGCGGCACGGGCGGCGTGGCCGGCACCGGCGGCAGCGGCGGCGCACCTCAAGCGTGCAACCCGGGAGCCGAGGCTTTCAACACGGAGATCCGCGGGATCATCAATCAAAAGTGCGCCGAGTGCCATGGCGAAACCACGAACTTCGGCGCGCCCTTCAGCCTGCTGAACCACGCCGATCTCCTGGCGGGCACCGCTCCGCAGCGCATCGTCGATCGCATGGTGGGGGCGGTTCAGCAGTTTCGCATGCCGCCGCCCGGCAACCCGCAGCTCACACAGGCCGAGCTAGATACGTTGCTCGCCTGGGCATCCTGCGGCACCGCACGCGCCGACTACACACGGGGTCTGCGCGCGAGCCGGCCAGTGTGGACAGCGCCAGCCCAGGCGTCAGCCGATTTGCGCCGTATCAATCTGACGGCCGCGGAATTCGCCGTGCAGGCCCAAGGCGAGAAGTACCAAAACTTCTTTTTCGAAAATCTGGTCGACCGCGATCAGTTCATTCGCCGTATCGAAGCCGTCGTGGATGAGAGCCGCGTGGTGCATCACATCACCGTCCATTACACGAGCGACGACTCCTATCTTTACGCTTGGGCGCCGGGCACCGGCGCGGTCGAATTCCCCAATGGAGGGCTGAGGCTCGCGCCGGGCGATCGCTTCCGGATCGAGGTTCACTACAACAACGGCGCGCGCTTGCCGAACCTGCTGGACTCGAGCGGGGTTGCGTTCTTCGTCACGGAGCCGACCGGCACCGAATACGGCATGGCGGATCCCACCACGTTCCGCATCAACGTTCCGCCTCTCGCGGAAGGCGTCGCCACCAAGGAGTGCACCGCTACACGCGACTTCACGATCCATGCGGGAATGCCGCACATGCACCAGATCGGCAAGTCGTTCCTGCACGAGATCGTGCGACAAGACGGCACTCGGGAGGAGATCATCTCGCTCACGGGCTGGTCGTTCGAGCTCCAGTATTTCTACGATCTCTCGAAGACCGTGAAGGCGGGAGACAAGCTGATCCTGCGCTGCACATATCAAAATCCCACGAACCAGACGGTGGTCGGCGGCCCGAATACCATCAACGAGATGTGTTACAACTTCATGTACGTGACCCCCGCCGCAGCGCGGGACGAGTGCCCCGGGCTGCTTTGACACTCAGCGTGTAGCGGCTCACACTTCGTTCCAGCTTGCAGAGTCTCTACCGGCGCCCACTCCCCGACGACTCCGTGGCGTTCGCATCCGCCGAAGGGCGCGCGCTGTTCAAGGAAGCGCTCGCCGCAGGTACGCTCGAGAGCTACTTCCCGCTCGCGGAGCAGCACCACACACAAGCGGATCCCGCGTTCTGCGGCCTGGCATCGCTGGTAGTGGCGCTGAACACCCTGGCCATCGATCCAGGCCGGCTTTGGAAGGGCCCCTGGCGCTGGTTTTCCGAGGAGCAGCTCGATTGCTGCGTTCCGCTGCAGCAGGTGCAGGTAAGCGGTTTGACGTTCGACGAGCTCGCCTGTCTCGCCTCCTGCAACGGCGCCAGCGCGCGAGCGACGCGCGCCGAAGAGAGCAGCGAGTCCGCCCTTCGCGCAGCCATCGAAGCGAGCAGTCGCTCGAGTGCAAGCCCCGTGCTGATCGCCAGCTATTCGCGCCGCATCCTGGGACAGACGGGCGGCGGGCATTTCTCGCCGCTGGCCGGCTATCACGCCGGCCAAGATCGAGTGTTGATCCTCGATGTGGCGCGCTTCAAGTACTCGCCACACTGGGTGAGCGTGAGCGCGCTATTCTGCGCCATGCAGGACATCGATCCCGTCACCGCGCGCAGCCGGGGCTGGATCGAGCTCGAGCGCGCGGCGGCACCCCGCAATTTGGCGTTCGTGTTCACGCACCGCGGAGCCGGCTGGCAACGTGTTGCGGCATTTCTCGAACGAGAAGCGCGCGCACTGCTGGATACGCACGCGCCAGCCAGCACCGAAGACGCACTGCGCGTGCTCTTCAACGCGGCGGAAGTCGCGGCAGCTGGCATCGCCCTGCGCGAAACCACGGACACGCTTCACCAGCAAGCCGTCGAAACCGTTATCAGCGAGCTCAGAGCGACTCGGGTTTTTGCGGTCGCAAACAGCACGTGCTCCGCGGTGCCTCCGGAGCTGGCCGCCGCGCTGTTCTATCTGCTGCCGGACAGCACCTGGGCAGGGCTCGCTCCGAATATCGCCAGTGAGCTGCGCGCGCTCAGCCGAGTGGAGGACCTGCCCGAGCCGCTCAGCAGCGACCTGGGCGTGCTGCGCCGGCAACTGGACGAGCTCGGCTGCGCGGCACACGCGGACCGCAATCAAAACCAGTCGTGCGTGCCACCGAGCTCGACGCCCATGCCGAAGCGCGACATGCCGATGGTCTGCTCCGACGTCACTTCGCCTTCGCCGCCGAAGAGCCAAGCTCCCTCGTAGTACGAGTAGCGCACCCGCTCGCGCTCGAGGTCGTGGTCGTAGTTTGCGTACAGACCGAGCTCGAAATGGCCGGTGCGCTTTCCGAACAGGTAGCTCGCGCCGACACGTCCGCCAGCGTAAGGCATGCCACCACTGGCGCCCGGGTTACTGCCAAATAACCAATCCTTTCCCACGTCCTCGTAGTGGTGATAACCGACGGCGCCGAGCAGCTCGAAGCGCAGGCGCTGCGGAAGGCGCGCGCTGACGCCGGCGAGCGCAGCGGCGCCCATGAAGCTATCGGAGAGTAACCCTCCGCCGGTTTCGAAGAGAGCGCCGCCAACGAGTATTCCGGAGCGGATCTTCGCGGTCGTGCCGAGTACGACCCCGCCTTCGTCGCTAGGGGTGGAGTAACCGCCCAGATGTCCGGCAAAGTGAATGTCGTACGGCGGAGCTTCGCCGCCCTGTGACCCTTCACGCGTCTCGGAGAGAGAATCGGCCTGCGCGTGGACCGTTCCTGAAACCCAAGTTACAGCCAGAGCGCCGAGCAGTGAGAACCCCAGTGCATTCATGCGAGCGCTCTCGAGCAACCTCCGTGCCCTGTCGCAGAGCGCCGGCTCACGTCCGTTGCGTGCGCTCAGTGGCCAGGCTGTGACAGCTAAAATTGCCCTCGGTTTCCGGCTGTAAGCTCGGCTTTCGCAGCGCTGTCACCCGACTTTCGCGCGGACCCCACGCGCGCGAACCGCGTTGCGCATCGTGTACACCTGGCGCCAGGTGGCGACGCCGGTT
>DATHEN010001344.1:0-2473 GCA_035318565.1 Polyangiaceae bacterium | reverse complement strand
CCGAAGCCGCGCGGGGACGGCGCAGTGGGTTGAACGCGCAGGCTCGCCGAGAGTAGCCTGCGCGGCATGACACACCCCGGAGCCGCCGAGAATCCGATCCATGCCAGCGCGGGCGAGCGCGAGTTCGACGTCGTGCTCTTCGGTGCCAGTGGTTTTACAGGCAAGCTGGTCGCCGAGTACTTGGCGCGCAACTATGGAGACGGCGACCTGCGCTGGGCCCTTGCGGGGCGCAGCCTCGACAAGCTCGGCGCGGTGCGTGCGGGGCTCGCGAGCATCACTCCGAGCCTGAGCGATCTGCCGCTCCTGATCGCGGACAGCAGCCAGCGGCCGGCTCTGGACGCGATTGCGCGCCGTACGCGCGTGGTCTGCACCACGGTGGGGCCGTACGCCCGCTACGGTAACGAGCTGGTGGCCGCGTGCGTGGCCGCCGGAACGGACTACTGCGACTTGACGGGAGAGGTGCAGTGGATCCGGCGCATGGTGGACGCACATGCCGAGAGCGCGCAAAAAAGCGGCGCGCGTATCGTGCACTGTTGCGGCTTCGATTCGATCCCCTCCGATCTCGGCACGCTGATGCTTCAAGAACACGCCATCGAACGTCATGGTGCTCCCTGCAGCGAGGTGAAGGTGTTCGTCACCAAGCTGCGCGGTGGCGCGAGCGGCGGCACCGTCGCCAGTCTGCTGGGCGTGATGCAAGAGGCAGCTCGGGATCGTGACGTGCGGCGCATCTTGGTCGATCCGTACTCACTGAATCCGGCAGGCGAGCGCAGCGGTCCCGACAAGCCGGATTCCAACAGCGTGCGCCGCGACCCGGATCTGCCCGGCTTCACGGCGCCGTTCGTGATGGCAGCCATCAACACGCGCGTGGTGCGCCGCAGCAACGCGCTGCTCGGGTATCGCTACGGCCGCGATTTTCGCTATCGGGAAGTGTCCGCATTTTCGAACGACGTCCGCGGCTTCGTGCGCGCCACGCAGCAAACGTTCGGCCTGGGCGGGTTCGTGGCCGTAGCCACCATCCCCCCGCTGCGATCACTCCTGCAAAAGACCGTGCTGCCGAAGCCGGGCGAAGGCCCGAACGCAGAGCAGCGCCGGCGCGGGCTGTTCGAGATGGTGGTGGTGGGGAAGGGGCGAGCGGCCGCTCCGTTCAGCGTGCGCGGCCGGGTGGTCGGGCACAGCGATCCCGGCTACGGCGAAACTTCGATCATGCTCGCCGAATCGGCGCTGTGCCTGGCTCGAGATGGCGTGAACTCGGACTGCAAGGCCGGTGTCCTCACGCCGGCCAGCGCAATGGGCGCGAAATTGCTCGCGCGCCTGCGCAGAGCCGGCATGACCTTCGAGATCAGTCCGGATCGATAGAGCACAGGATCGACTCGTTTGCGGAGTCGCGGTTGTTGGCCTCGTTGCACTCCGTGATGGCGTTGTCCGGATCGACCACGCCGTAGATCCGAATCAAGCGGCCCGCCGGAAGTTCCGGGATCGTGACCGTCAGCGTCACGTTCTGGCCGGGTGCAATGGGCCCGGCGATGGTTTCGTCGTGGAGCGGCGTACCGCCCTGGCTGGGGTCACCCGCGTAGAAGCGCACGACTACGTTACTGGCCGGTACCGAACCTTCGTTGTAGACCGTGGTCACGACGCGCGCCGAGGGGCACTGCCGGGTGGCGGTGCCGAGATCCAGTCGCAGGTCGGGCGCTGACGCTCCGGCCTGAACCGGCGCTTCCGCCGAGTTGTTGGTCTCGTTGCACTCACGTTCGCGACCTTGTGGATTGCTACCGGTGCTCGGATCCACGTTGACGCGCACTCGCGCCGGCAGCGTCGCTTGTGCGTTGTAGGACGCGCGGTACGTCACGCTCAGCACGACGGAATTGCCCGGCTCCAGGCTGCCGACGAGCACTACCTGCAGCGGCGTACCGGTTTGATTCAAAAGGTCGATCGCGTTCGCTCCCCAGAAGCCGGTGAAATTCACCACGACACCCGGACCCACCCGCAGGTCGCCGCGGTTCTGGATCTCGAACGAGATTTGAATCGTGTCGCTCAGCACGCCGCAGGCGACGTTCGGCGAAGACACGCCGACGGCCACCACGGTCAGATCCGGCGCCACACCGTAGGCGCGCGGCTGAGAACGATACGTGTTGTAGTAGCGCCCGTTGTACGCCTTCCAGCTCTCGGGTTCGTGCATTGGCACGCCGCCGCCTTCCGTGACGTTGGTGACGTGGTACGACTGTTCGTTCCAGATGCGCCGCGCGGAGACCCATTCGTCTCCCGGGTCGCCCCAAACGCGAATACCGTTCGGACTGCGCGGAATGCGCGGGCCGGCGCCGCCCACCTGCGGATCGTCGTCGCAGCGGTCGGTGGCTTCCGTGTTCATTACGGTCACGACTTCGGCGTTGCCGTCGTTGTCCACGTCCGCGACGACCGGATTTTCGATGCCGGTGCGGCTGTTGGAGACGTTCTTGAAGAAAACCTGGCCGGTGCG
>DATHEN010001343.1:0-4292 GCA_035318565.1 Polyangiaceae bacterium | reverse complement strand
CCGAGCGCGTAGCCGACGAGCGCGTAGGCGTGCTCGTCGGGACGCTGGCGGCGACTCTGGAAGTCAACGAGCTCTACGATAGACGGCGCCGCGAGGGACGTGCCGTCGAACCGAAGCGCTTTCCGGCCACCTCGCCGAATCTGCCGCCCGGTGAGTGTTCCATCGCGTTCGGTTTGCGCGGGCCGGCGTGGTCCGTAGGAGCGAGCCTGGCGGCACCCCTCGAAGCTCTGCTCGTCGCCTGGGATCTACTCGAAAGCGGCGACGCGGACGCGCTGATCGTGGTCAGCGCCGACCACGTCGAGCAGCTGGTGCGTGACACGTGGCGCGCCGCGGGCTGGCCCGTGCCCCGACACGGGGCCTCTGCAGTCGTGCTGGGGCGGGCGAATTCAGGAGCCCTGCTGAGCCGCGAACGCCTCGACGCAGCACACGCCGAGGCCGTCCGCGGACACGGAGTTTTTGCAGGGAAGGCTCCGGGCTGGCCGTCTTTTTGCGCAGCGCTGGATAGCGCTCTCCTGCGCTAAAATTCTGCGAACGCACACATCTCTTGCCTGGCCGGGCGGGTTTTGGCACTGTCCGCGCCGCCGGAATAGGCCTAGGCAATCCGGCGTTCGGCTCCTCGCGATGCGATCTCCCGTGCGCGTACCAGCGCTTCTCATCAGTCTTGCCGCTGCCGTCTATCTCGTCGGTTGTGCAACGCATTACATCCCGAACACCGACGTCGAGGACAACGACTACAATCGCGATATCATAGAATTTTGCGAGAAGTACCGGCGCGCCGTGGAGCTGCGCAACGCCGCGCTCCTCCTGAAGCTCGCGCACCCGAAGTACTACGAGGACGGCGGCAATATCGATTCCAGTGACGACATGGACTACGCCGGTCTGAGGGCGTACCTGGACGAGCGCTTTCGCGCCACGAAGGCGATTCGCTACGAAATTCGCTATCGCCGCGTGGGCAAAGGGCGACAAAACGTCGTGTTCGTGGACTACACGTACAGCGCGAGCTACAAAATTCCCACGGAAAAGGGCGATGTTTGGCGCCGGAAGGTCGATGACAACCGTCTCGAGCTCGTACCCCAGGGGGACAGTTTTCAGATCCTGGCCGGCATGTGATCTCGAGCCGCCTGGCGGGGCGCGCGCTCTCGCCGGCTGCAGCAGCGAGGCTTCATGGTGGTGAAGGGCAAACCCAAGGTTGCCTTCGTGGCCACCGGCGGCGCCGCACGGGGCATCGCGCATCTCGGCGTGCTGCGTGCGTGTCAGGAGCTCGGCGTGGTGCCCGAGATTTTCGTGGGTACGAGCACGGGCGCGATCGTAGCCGCAACCTATGGGCAGGGCGTTCCTCTGGACGTACTCCTGGATGGCTACCGCTTGCCGTGGAAACGCCGCTTTCAGGGCCCGAAATTTCACATGAGCACCTTGCTCGGTGCGCCTCTGCTGCGCGATTTGCTCGACCCGGGCTACTTTCTGTCCGGGATCTTTTCGATCGACGGCTTCGAGCGCTACCTGCGCGCGCACCTGCCCTGCAACGACTTCCGGAACATCGATAACCGCGTGCTGATCACGGCGGTCGATATCGATCGCGCCGAGCGCGTCGTGTTCGGAAAGGGGTACGATTCGGAGACGCCGGTGAGCCGCGCCGTGGCCGCGTCGTGCTGCGTCCCGCTGCTGTTTCGCCCTTATCCGATCAACGGTCGCTATCACATCGATGGAGAGATCGCGCGGACGCTGTCCGCAGATCTCGCGCTCGAAGCCGGCGCCGACATCGTGATCATCTCGAACGTCTATCGCCCCGAGCAGCCCGCGCAGGGCGAGCGCAGCTTGGCGCGGCGCGGACCCATAGTACCGCTGCACCAGACGCTGAACGTGCTGCTCTCCGAAAAGGAGCGCCGCGGCGTGGACCTCTACTCGCGCTCGCATCCGCGCAAGGCGTTCATCGACATTGCGCCCGAAATTGGCACGTTCGGATACCTGAATCGCTTCGCCGCGCGTTCGCTGGTGATGCGCGGTTATCGCGCTGGGTTGCGTGGCATTGCCGAAGCCAAGGAGCGCGGAGTGTTCGCGGTAATCGGTCCGGCTAGCGAACCGCTGAATTGAGCTCGGTCAAGGCAGCGTGAAGTCCTCGACCATCGTGCGAATCTTGTAACTTCTGGCCTGCGGGGTCAGCACGAACAAGATTTCGTCGCCGAACATTCGCGACTTCGCCAGATGGGTTCGCACGACGGGCGCGCGCAGCAAGACGTCGCGCGCTGCGACGCTGATCGGCAAGTTGCGCGCGCCGAGAATGCGCGTCGCCTCGCCTGCGGCGTAGGTCTCGAAAGTGCCCTCTCGCACTACCGCGTAGCCGAACAGCGACTGATAGGGCAGGCGCGCAAACCGCGCTTGCCACACCGCGCGTGCACTCTGCCGGCTGCCTTGCGGGCCAGGTTGAAAGCTCGCATCGTCCGCCAGCAGACTTTCGAGCGCGGCTTCGTCCTCGTGAAGTACCGCCTCGAAGAAACGCCGCGCGGCTTCCTTGGGTAGCGCCGGATCGAGCGGCGTCTCGAGCACCAGCAGGCGCTCGCTCGTGGCGCCCGACGCTTGCGCGTTCGGCAAGGGCGCCACTGGATCGACGGCGACGCCGGGCGCGTGCCGCGGCTCATCCGGCAACTCCGTGACGGTGTCGAGTCGTGTGGACGCGCCGATCGCGCAGCCGTTCGCGAGCAGGTTCAGCACCAGCGCGGCGCCGCCGGGACGCGGCAGTCGCACACGAAAACGGCCGGGCATGTGGCGCTCGAGCGCGTCTACAGCGCTTCGGTATGCGGCTCGTCGCTGCGAGTCAAAGTCACGATGGAGCGGTCCGAAACCTTGGTCCATCCCGTTGGAATGTCCTGGAGCTCGGAGGCAATCAACGAAAAGCGCGTGCTGTCGACGCTGGGGATGCGAATTTTCCGCATGCCTTCTTCGCCGAGCAGCTCTTCCACGTCGTGACGCCCCTTGAGCACGCGGTACGCCATCAGCGTTTCGCGGTGCACGCTGACGAGGAGCTCGCCGTTCGTAACCAGGATGTTGCTCCGATTCTCTGGAAATCCCTCCTCTGCGCTCAGACGATCGACCAGCGAGATGGACGCGCGCAAAGAGGCCGCGATGTGTTCGCTGGTGATGTTGGCCTCGCTCAGGTGGCCGGCGTCGTGCAGGAAGGACAGGAATAGGTAAAAGAACAATTCGCTGTCGGTCTCGCCGCGCACGTTGCGCCGCAAGAACTCGGGCATCGATGCCAGAAGCCGTTCACGCAGCTCTTCGAAGCCTTCGATCGTACCCGTCTGCGCGAACAACCACGTGCGATAGCGAAACGGGTGAGTGTTCTCGGTGCGCAGTGTACCGACGCTCGCGCGCCGCACGTGGCCGATGAGCACATCGGTGCGGACATTTTCCGCCGCTTCGGCCAAGTCGATGACGGGACGCTCGTCGATCGGACGCCGCCTCAGCAGAACTTCGCCCGCTTGATAGAAGCCGATTCCCCAACCGAGGGGTTCGTTCGGCTCGCGCCGCACGCGCAGAACATTTGCGTTCAGCTCGAGAACTCGAGCGCCCAGATCAGAGCGGTTGCCGATGAAGCCAAACATTCGCGCCATGATTAGCTCCAGCGTGTCAGTCGAGACTCAGCTCGCTTCATTCCTTCAAGCATGCTTCGTCCGCTCGAGATTGTCACATGCTGACGTGTTTCGCACAAAGGCATGGAGTGTCGGTTCGAGGTACTCGGCCTGCGTGGGCCTTGGGCCGCAGCATGTCTTCTCCGGAGATGACGCGACGGCGCTCGCGATCGACATCCCAGTGCGGTCGGACGTACGCACGCTACCCGGAGCTTAGCGCAAATTCTGCTCCGACACCGGTCGACTTCCTACAAGTACCCGGAACCGTGCGTCTTTGCAGCTCGCGCGTGCGCCGCCCCGTTCCGGCCGTACGGAAGCGCCCGGGACCCGGGCAGCGACGGTTATTCGAGGAAAATCACGTCTCGATGCGCGTCGGGAAACACAACCTGTGACGCACTTCGCTACAAACTTCGTCATTTTTTCGGAGTTCGCATGGGCCCGAGTTACGACTGGGGGATGGAGACGTCCGCGTTCCGTGAGCGCTTGCTCCAGACGATGGAACGTAAGGAGCACTGGGCCTGGCCGGCCTTCAGCTCGGGCATGGTTCCAAGGGAGCGGTTGCACGTTCATCTCGAGCAGGAGTACGCGACCTATGTTCGTGACTTTCCGATTTTCGTGGCACGCGCGTACGTGGGCTGCCCGATTGCTGAGGCGCGTCGCGAGCTG
>DATHEN010001342.1:0-3032 GCA_035318565.1 Polyangiaceae bacterium | reverse complement strand
CGCACTGTGCACGCGCTGCAGAGAACCGAGCCGCACGCACCGGATCGCTTCGTGCTCGTCGATACCCGCGTCGCGCCCAAGTCGGAGCTCCTGGCGGCGGCCCAGCAATTTTCGATAGTGGCGGCCGGTCCGCTCTGGCGTGTAGACCGCGCCAGCAGTCCCACGCCGATCGAGGCGCTGCGTTTCGAGCAACGTCAGCCGCGTGGTCTCGAGTGGTTTCTCGACACCGGGACGGACTTGGTTCGCAGCGTCGGAGGTCCGGATCCTTGGGCCACCTGGGAGTGGCGCCAGCTCTTGGACCAAGACACGGGCACGCCCGCCCCAGCTGAGCCGCGCGGCCTCGAGCAGGTGCGGCTCGCGCACAACATGGCGGTGAGCCGCGGCGACGCCGCTCGGGCGCAGCGCCTGCGCGAGCGCTTGCTGCGGGCTCTCGACCGGCGCCTGGACGCGCGCGTCGGAGACAACTTGACGCTGCTCGGCTGGATCCTGGAAAGCGGGGCCATCCACGTGGCACATCTGTATTGGCAGACCGCGCCGCAGTTCGCAGCGTGGGATGGCGATTTTCGCGTACGGTCCCGCGTAGTTGCAAAACCAGCGCTGTGGTGGAGCGCGATCGATTTTTACGAGAAAGAGGTCGCAACGCCCGGGTCGGCCGCAATACCGCTCTGGAAGCCTGGAAACCTCTATGTTCAGCGTTTCGTGGTCATGAAGCGCATCGGGCGCGAGAGCTTCGAAGGATTTCTCGCGGCGCGCGACGGAGGGACCGCGCGGAGCTATCGTGTCCCGCTCTTTACCCTTGATTGAACCAGCGGATCACGCCAATGAGAGCGGGAACCGAGAGGAAGCTCGAGTAAAATATGTCTAGCAGCAACGGATCTTATGGGTTGGACCTCGCCCTGGCGGCCGCTCTCGGACGGCCGCGAACGGTGCTCATCATCGGCTCCGGCGGTGAACACGCCGCGCTGATTTCGGTGAACGCAGGCGCCAAGGTGACCTTGGTTGTGCCGCACGCCAGCCAGCGACCTTACGAGCGCCTGCTGAGCGACGTCATCGAGCTCGATCCGCAGAATACGACCGACATCGCGCGCGCTCTGGCCAGCCGGCGCTTCGACCTCGTGATCGTGCCCAAGCTGAACGCGATTGGCGGGCGCGGCGCTGATTTGATTCGCACGTACAGCGAGTGGCTCGAGCCTGAAGGCAGGCTTCTCGTGCGCGCCCGCAACACCTCCGCGCTGGGCGCCAATTCACCCACCGAGAACGGCGCCGCCGCCGAGGTCACGCGCCAGCAAGTGGACTCGATGATCGCGGGCGCGGGCCTGCAAACCTTGTGGGTCGAAAGCAGCTCGATCCTGACGCGAAGCCTGGCTCGGCAATGGCGACCGGACAGCGCCCTCTCGGGAAAGCTGTCGCGCGAAATGTCCGTGCTCGAGATGTACCTCGCGAGCGCGCGCCCCGTAGAAGTCAGCTTGACGAGCCTCGCACCGCAACTCTTCGCGGTCGACAACTGGGTGATCGCCCGACAGAAACCGAAAGCGGGCAAGCTCTCGCTCACCGTGGGAATGCTCACGATGGACGAAGAGCCGAGCGTCGCGCGCATGATCGACGAGATCAAACGCTACGCGCCGGATGCACAAATCCTGTGCGTGGACAGCTCCATGAAGGATCAGACCCCGGTGATCGCGGAAAAGATGGGCGCGCGTGTGCTGCGCCAGTTGCCGCCGCGCGGTCATGGTCCGGCCATGGAGCTCTTGATGTACGAAGCGGCCAAACAGAGCGACGCGCTCATCTACCTGGATTGCGACTTCACCTACCCGCCCGCGGTAATTCCCGCAATTCGCGAGATTCTCGATAGCGGAGTGGACGTGGTGAACGCGAGCCGCATCACGCAGCGGCCCGAGGCGATGCCCCTGGCGAACTATCTGGCGAACAAGACGTTCGTTTCCTGCGCGCGCATGCTGAACGGCATGCCGGTCGGCGACTTGCACAGCGGCATGCGCGGTTACCGATCGTCGGTGATTCGCTCCTTCTCCTTCGACGGCGAAGGCGACGCGCTGCCGATTGACACGCTGCTCTGGCCGGCGCGCTGCGGCTACCACGTGGTCGAGATTCCGATCGAGTACCAGGAGCGCGTCGGCTTTTCCAAATTGAGAAAGGTCGCGGGCACTGTCTGGACGTTCATTCGCCTCGGGAAGACCCTGGGCGTCGGCAGCCGGCGAAAAGACACCTACGATGTCTGGAAAAATACCGACACGCGCAGCTGAGCGCGCGAGGGTCGCGAGGCCTTGAACCGGGGCGTCATCCTCGACCGAGACGGCACGCTCATCGACGTGGTGAGGGATGAAGAGAGCGGCCTCGTCTCGGTCGCGTTTCACCCGTCGCATGTTCGGCTGTTGCCCGGTGTCATCGAGGGGCTAACGGCGTTGTCGGCTGCCGGCTACACGCTCTGCATCGCCTCGAACCAGCCCGGCCCCGCCAAAGGCCAATTCTCGGCCGGCGCGGTGGCGCGCACGAATCAGGCCCTGTTGGCTGTGCTCGCGGAGCACGGCATCCAGATCGCCGCATTCGAGGTCTGCATGCATCATCCCGATGGCGGACTCGGAGCGGACTCGACGCTCGTGGGCGTGTGTGAATGCCGCAAACCAAAACCCGGCATGCTCCGGGCAGCGCTAGAGCACACTGGTTTGTCAGTGGACGCGACGTGGATGGTCGGCGACTCGGCAGACGACGTCGCAGCCGCGCGCGCGTGCGGAATGCGCGCCGCCTTGGTGTTCCCATTGAATCGCTGTGAGCTTTGCCCACTCAGGTCAGGACCCGTCTCGCAGCCCGACCTACACCGTCCGCGCTTCGACGAGCTGGCGCTGGCCCTCATCGACGCGGACCGAGCGCGTTCGTAGTCGCGGCATGGCGATAGGGCGTTTGCGCTTGCCGGTGCTGCAAGAGCTCTCGAGGCTGCGCCTGCGACCGGCCGCCTGGCAAAATGGCCTGTGGGTGCTGGTGCTGTCAGCGCTCGCCCTGGCGCTGTTCGTGAACGA
>DATHEN010001341.1:0-4750 GCA_035318565.1 Polyangiaceae bacterium | reverse complement strand
CTGTGCTCGCGCGCTCGGGATCGATTCCGAACGCGTGATCAATACGTACCCGAAGTACGCCAACATGGGACCGGCCCTGCTCCCGGGAAACCTGTACCAGGCTGCTAGAGAAAACCCGATCAAGAAGGGAGACCTCGTGCTCATGTACTCGATCGGTAGCGTCTCCTCGTCAGGGGCCATGGTGGTGCGCTGGGGGGATACGGCCCTTGGCACCCCGCCTGAGCCGCCAGAGGTGGTTTGCGACTGACTCCTCGGTAGTCAAGAAGGCCCGATCGGTAGGTTACTCGGGTTTGCGTCGACACGGGCCTGTTCCGGCAGATCTCGCGGCGCTGCTCCTTCGACGCATCCGGTCGGGCTACGTCAAGAGCTTCTGGGCTTTCGCCGCCGCTATGATGAGCTCCGGCGATACGCGGAGTTTTTCTGCACGGCGCAACGCTTCCAGGACAGTCTCGTGCGTCATGACCCGGCCGCGCTTACCTGTAAGCAGGAACATGCCTGCCGCGATGGCTCGCATGGTGGCGCGCTTCATGCTGCTTCCCTCCAGGACCATATGGATCGAGGAGCAGTACTCGAGGACCACTGGGATGCCGTCGCTGATCTCCTTCCGCGTGGATTCTTCAGGCGCCGTGCAGTCCTCCGGTAGGACCGCTAGGTAAACGATGGGCCCACTGCATGAGTCTCGAGCCGCGCGCAGAGCTTTGAGGATCTTTTTCGCATCGCCGGCTGCCGGTTGGATCCACCGGACGATGAAGACATTGTGCACAAGGCCCAAAGCGTACGCCATGTGATGCTATCCCTGGTCAGGCACGGGCCGAGACAACCATTGCATCACGCTAAAGCAATAGGCGCGATTCAAGTTATTTTCAAGGGTTGGCCCCCGTCTGAGCCGCGCGAGCGATCTTCCCGGGCCGCCCGCGGCCGAGGAAGTCGGCCCGTCCATCGCTCTTTGAGTTCGAGAGGCCTGCGGAGGAAAACGACGCGATCGGACCCGTTTTCGGTGCAGCCATCGTCGCAGATTTCCGAGATTCGGATGTCTCCACTGTTTCAGCACCCCTCGCCAGCGACGCTCCTGAGCAAGCGCGAGCGGTACGATGCGCTGCCGTCGAGATTGCCGGCTCTCCGGGCTTCGAGCCAAGCAGCGCAGTTGGATTCGGACGCAGCCTGGACCGGTCGTCGTGCTCGCCGAGCAGGGGAGAGGACGGCGTCGAGCTCACGCCCAGCAGCTTGCTGAACCGCTCGACGCGAGCTCCATCGGACCGTCAGCAGTGACGGGCTCGTCCGTTCACGATCATGCCAAGTGCGCGCGACCCGAAGCTTCGGTCCACTGGCATCAGCGCGGAACAGGCCACCGCGCGTCAGAGCGGCTCGATCGGAATTCGCTTTCCCGTGAGTATGCCCGATGCCGAGAACAATTGGTTCCCGTTGTTGTCCGTCAGCGTGCTCATCCAGGGGCCCTTCAACTCTCCGGTACGTGGATTGAGCGTTGCCTTCCATCGAATCTTGTCGGTACCGAAGGGCGCCCCATTCAGGACCGGATTGCCCGGCGCACCCTGCAGCAGGAAGATGAAGGTGATGTCGAAGGTGTTGGTGAAGCCCACTCGCCTCCAATTGCCTGCGCCCGGTGTCTCCAGCAAAGTGTTCGGTGCCAGATCAACCAAGTACAGTCTTCGAGTTTCAACCAGCCCGCCACCTACATTGAACGTCATCAAGCTGTCGAACGGCTGCAGACCCGCTGGATTCGTAGCGGTGACCACCATTCGCCACGAGCCGTCTAATCGGAACGCCTCGAGCGGATCCGGATTGGCTTTTACGGGCGTGTCGGCGCCCATGCCGATTGCAAACATCGAAAGAACGATGGTGAGGAGCATTGTACCTATTGCTCGGCGGCGCTTCATGCAGGTCTTCCTTTCGTTTCACCCAAGATGGGTGAGTTTCCCCCAGCGTCTCTATCTTTGCTCTGTTTCACTCGAACCGTGCAAGCAAAAATTCACGACAACACTGTTTCGATTCGCCGATTTCTAGATGTAGGGTTTGTCGTTACCCGTAAGAAGCGCTGCTCGTGGTGATGGCCTTGCAAAGACCCACGAACACCTCCCTTGCCCGACACGTTTCGTACACGTTGCTTCGCACTGCAGGTAGCCGGCGATGCCGTGGAAGAATCTCTCCACGAACTCCTTGGCTATGCTTCCCCGTGTAGGGCGAACGACACGTGGCTCGCAATCGACGACTGCGATGAAGCGCGCAAGCAGCGCGTAGAGTTCGCGATCACTCGAGACGAAGTGCCCCCTGCTTGCAGGCTTGCGGGTCGGCGGCAGTCCATCCTGGCTCTCCTCGGGACGAACGACGTGCAGAGACTGCAGCTACTCTCTTCGCACGTGCGGCCGCGCACCTCGGGAACGGCTACTTTACTCACGGAAAATCTGCCGGTTCCATGAGCGCAGAAGCGACGCTTCACCGCGTGCAGATATCCCCCACGATCAGCCCATCGAAACCGGTGCCCCCGCCGGTGATTGCACCCGAAATGAACCAGCGACCGGTCGCGCCCGAGAATGCACCCGTCCCGGAAACAATGACGTCGAGCTCCGTGAAGCGACTCGTGGATTGCTCGAGCAAGCCGACGTCAGTAAGACGCAACGTGCCGAGACCATTCGAGATGCTGAGATCGCCCGCGTAAGAAAGCGTGCTTGCCGGAACGATGGGCAAAAGCCCCGCCCCCGGCGAGATGCCCAGGGTCGTAAAAGCCGAAGCGCCGCTCAGCGGGCCGCCGATCACTTTGCCTTTCGTACACAAGAGAACGGGACTCGTGCAGTTCTCGGTCGTGATCTGCGTGATGATGCGCGCAGCGACCGGGCGACAACGTGTCGTTGCTTGCGCAGTCGTGCTGCTCGCAGCAGTCAGCAACAATCCACCAAGCGCACTCAAGCTCAACCAACTCAACGTACGTATGTTCGGCTTCATGATCGTTCTCCTCGTGTTGCTTTGCGACAACGTCGCAAAGTTATTCTGACGCTAGTTTCATAGTCGCGAAATTAGCGTAAATTGTCAATCGCGCGCGCGGTCCGCGTTTGCCTTGCGCGTCATCGGCGCAAGGCGCGTCTTCACGCGAGTCATCGGTTCCGCGTTCGACGCAAACCTGCTTCTCGCTTTTCAGACGCGTCCTACACGCCGCGCGTGCGCTCTGTGCAACGGGCGCGTTCGCTAGCACGAGACAGCCGAGTTCGGATGCACGAAATTCGTGTAGCAGTAAGTACTGGTGCGCAAGGGTGCGCGCGCGTCGCGACACATTGCCAATCGCGGCGCATTGCCAATACGAAGAGTTTGTATCGTCAGTGAACGAAGGTCGCACATGCGTGTGCGTTGTGTGAGTGCGGCACCCCTTAAGTAATTCTCCACGCGGACGCTACCCGGGATGCCGTAGAAAGATGCCGCTCGGAAACACCCTGAAAAACACTCCAGCGCGAACCGCACGAGGCACCTAGCGCGCTGGAATCTTGCAAGGAGTCGTGTAGTGACACAAAAGCAATCCGAAACGTGGCGCTCTTCCGCTTCCACGTCTTCGCGACCGAGCTCTCCGTTCATGGCCGGCGTCGTCGCGGCCGTTCGTGCGGCCGCAAAAGCTCATCTGCCCGCGGTGATTGAACCTTCGCATTCGTTCGTATTGGATTTGGGCTTCGATTCCATGAGCATGGCCATTTTGGGGTTGGCGCTGGAGGACCAGTTCCACTCCGTCATCTTGCTCGACACTTGGATCGGTCGGCATTCGGACCCTGCAGCGCTAACCGTGGCCTCTCTCTGCGACTACTTGCAGGAGTCCCTGGACGGTCATGGCGCGGCCCGCGCTTACGGCTGATCTGCGCGACGGCGTGCTCGAGCTCCGGCTCGACACGCCGAACAGCGAAGTCAACGTATTCAGCGAGCCGGCGGCGAACGAGCTCGGCAACATCTTGAACGAGCTCGACTTTGCACGCGTGCGCGCGCTCGTGATTCGTTCCAAAAAACCGGGCAGCTTCGTGAACGGCGTCGGGCTGATGATGGCCAGCGCGGCTCGCGATCCAGAGGACGTCCCACGACTCTCGGCCGGCGTACGCCGAGCTTTTCGTGCCGTCCGCGCGCTTTCCATTCCGACCATCAGCGCCATTCAGGGCAATTGCTACGGCTGCGGCGTGGAGTTCGCTCTGCACACCCGCTACCGTGTGGCCGAACGTACGTTCGACACTCACTTTTACATGACGGAGCTCGCCGACTACCTGTTTCTACCGGTGTTCGGCGCCACTCAAGACCTCCCGCGCTTGCTCGGTCTGGGCGCGGCCGCCGACTTCTTGATGTGGGGAGAGCGCTGGTCCGCAGACGAGGCTTGTAAACACGGCCTCGTGCACGCCAGCTTCACGAGCGATCGCTTCGAAGCCGAGCTCGATCGATTCATCGAGGGCGTGCTCCGCGGTGAGGAGCCGATCGCGCGGCCCGCCGCCGGCTCGAACACGGCTGTCGTGGACCTGACACGCGCGCGCATCGCAGCGCTGCCGGAGGATTACCGCGAGCTGTACGCGACGTGTCTGGCGCTCATGCAACGCGCAGTCGCGAGCGGCGCCGACTACGCAGCAGAGATCGCCGCTTCTGCTCGCTCTTTGCTGCAGCCACGCGCCAAATCCGCGTTGTCCATGTTCTTCGTGCGCCAGCTCGCCAGAAGCACCGCCGTAAGGAACGTGGTTTTCGAACCGGTGCAGCGTGTCGCCGTGTCCGGCGATCCGGA
>DATHEN010001340.1:0-8786 GCA_035318565.1 Polyangiaceae bacterium | reverse complement strand
GCTCCGAGGCCATGGATTTCAATGGCAGGAACGAACAAACCTACATAAACATCGGACCGGCGCCGAACGGCACGGCGGACCTCGCCCTCAGCGACGTGCAGCTCCTTTCGACGGGTGTGCCGGGGCAGCGCACGTATCGCGTCACGATCAGCAACGCCGGCCCGGCTGCGCTCGATGCAACCGCCGAGGCACCCCTGTCGATCGAACCGTCCGGCGCGTTCGGCGCCACGTGGGTCGCCACGAGCAGCTCGGATCCGCGCTTCAGTTGTTACGAGTTGTACCCGAATTGCGACTTCACGGGATCAATAGCGGCCGGCGAGAGCACGTCGATCGATTTCACGATCGAGAGCAGCTTCGCACCCGAGGCAGAGTTCTACGTCCTCTTGCGCGTCCCAGCGATTACGCCGGATCACGATGTCCGCAACAACGAGCGCGATCTCCTCGCTCCGGAGTTGTTTTCTTACTGACGGGCCGCTCGATCAGCGGTGGCTATTGAACCATTCGAGGATATCGTTGCTCGAGTCGCCGGTCAGCAGGTCGCTCCACTGGTGGCCTGGCTCGGGCTCCGATTCACCATTGAACGTGTCCAGACGCCTGAACGTCTCCTGGACGCCGTTGACGGTGTAGACTGGATTTCCAGTTGGAAACTGCATACCAAGCTTGCCGTAATAGGCATCCGCGGTAGCGAAGTCGACTATGGGCTCGTTCGTATCGTCATGCAGGAAGAAGGTCGGGGGGTGGTTCGTGGGCAGGTTTGCAGCGGCCGTATGCTGGACGCAGTTGAAGAATCCCGTCGGACTGGCACGGTTGGAGCAGTTCTGGTAGGCGGCGCTCTGGATGGCTACGGCTCGGAACGGCTTGCTCGTCACCTTCACCGTGCTGTTGGCGTTGATCCCACCCGCGTATTCATTGGCGATGCGGCTGCTCATATAGCCGCCGCTCGAGATCCCCATGGCATAGACATGATGGATGTCGATAGGCCCGAACAGCGACGCGCCAGGCTGCAGCTGCGCAACGAGGGCATTCATCAACTGCCGGTCGGGGCCCGGGCTGCTCGCGGTGCCCCACGCGCTGCCCAAGGGAATGCCAGCATTGGTGTCCCAAAAATAGCCGACGGGGCGCCTACGGGCGGCAGGTTGAATCACCGTGTAGCCGGCACTGACCAGCGCCACGACCGTCGCCACCTGATAGTAGCCGCCAAATTCGCGACTGATAGGGACCGACACGTTCCACGCTGTTCCGGGACCATTGTTACCGCCGGCGTTGTCCTCCCCGGCCCCAGGCTCGCTGGTTCCCTGAAACAGTACGACCGCCGCGTGCCTTCCGGTCGCTGCGTCATAACCTGGCCCGGTGTTCGCGCCGACCCGGTAGAAGACACTGCGGCCCAAGAGCACCGGCGGGGTGGGCGTCGTGGTGGCACAGAACGCCGTGGTGCTGGTGACTTGGCAGTCGGCGAGCCCTTGTTGGGTAGTGCTCGCTACTTCGACGTCCGTTGAATTCTCGTCGCTTGCTCCGCCACATGCGGTCGCAACGCTTACAGCGAACAGTGCCACGAACGAGAACGAATACTTTTGCATTGGATCCTCCCTGGTGCCGACACGCGTCGGCATCTTCCTTTTTGGAACTCCCTCCACGTACGGTCGCCGCTCGAGTTCGGATTCGCGCTCGAGCGCGGGTCACCCAATGGTTTCCGAATGGTTCCTCTGAGTCACTGTCGCGACTAGAGGGAGCGCGCCGCGCTCCGCGATCTTGCGGCAGTCTCGCGCGAGTGCGTGCATGCCGCATGCCTGCGCCAAATCGAAGGCTCGAACGACGGCCCCTGTGGCTCGTTCGCGCGCGGCGGAGTCGTTTCTCAGCAGCAATAGCCGCGCGTACGCGATGCAAGCCAGGCTCTCGAAGGTCGGAGACGACATGTGCTCTGCAGCCAGCAGGGCGCGCTCGAGATGTTGCTCCGCGCATGCCAGCTCGCCCATGCGCATCGCCAACATGCCCAGGTGCCGCGCCATTGGACCGTAGGTCGCAACTCCTACCGAAACCGTGGCGTGGTGATGCTCATACGGAAGCGAAGCGTCGTACAGAAGCCGTGCCTGCCCGGCATTGCCAACGAACGCGCAGAGCTCGGCTGCGGGAGCGAGCGCGCTCAGCATGGAGGGGTCGCGCATCAGATCGTCGAGATCGTGTTCCAGCAGGCGCTGCAGCGAGTCACGCGCGACCTCCTTCCGTCCCAGCTCGGCTTCCAGCTGCGCCAACACCGCACGCCAACCGCCAAGGGTCGGGTGCCGGTGTGATATGTCACGGACCAGCGGTTCGACCTCCGAAACGCGACCTTGCAGCCGCAGGATACCGCACAGCTGCGCGCAATGAATGTGGTGGGCGAGCGTCTCGCCAATGGCGCTCCCGAGCGCCTGCGCTTCGTGCGCGAGACGTTCCGCGTCAGCCAGCCGCCCGGCGATCATCGCGCGCATAGAACGAAATGCTCGCGCATGCCAGCGGAAGAATGGCTCGCGCGAGTGTTCCACGAGGGTTTCGAGCGAAGCGGTCGCGGCATCCACGCCGCCCATATCGCCGAGCTCCAGGCAGTTCCAAACCCGGGCCGCAGCAGCGCGCAGCAGGATGCGCTGGTCGCCGGTCTCGTGACCGATTCGAGTCAGGGCATCGCTTATCGAAAGCCGCTCGGGCAAGTAGCTCGATGCAGCCAAAGCCTCGTGGCACGCCTCGAGTGTTTCCGCGCGCACTTGCAGTGGCAAGACGCGGTCCGCGGCTGCGAACGCCGCGAGCGCAATCCGCGCACTCTCCGGATCGCGCGAGTACGTGAGAGACTTCGCGAGCAATGCTTGCAGGCAGGGTTTCTGGTTGTCCCCCGGGGGAAGCGCTGCCAGCGCCTCCCGCAAGAGATCCACGCGCACATGGTCCACGATCCCGCCTTCGGGCGCGCTCGCCAACATGGCGGCCGCACGCGCAAGCTCCTGGTGGGCACCGAGCTCGCGCGCGATGCCCGCAGCGAGCAGGAGGCTCTCGCGCGCGGCGTCTGCTCGTCCCGCGAACTTGAGCAACTCGCCCTGATCGAGCAAGACCCGCATCCGCTGCCGAGGATCGGCGTTTGCATCGAGCAGCTCGAGGGCCCGCCCCAAGTGCCGGGCCGCGTCCTCGTAAGCGAGGCAACGCCTCGCGGAAGCTGCGGCGCGCAGCGTGTAGTGCAGCGCGCGCCCTCGATCGTGGACAGCGCTGCCCACCACGAAATGTTCGGCGAGCTCCGACAAGAGCGCATCGCTCCCGCCTGCGCCCCGGGCCTCGAGCGCCAAGCCCGCTTGCCAGTGCAATCTGGCGCGCTCGGCGAGCGACAGCTGTTCGTACAGCGCTTCCCGAATCAACGCGTGCGCAAAGCGGTAGGAGCTGACGCTGCCGGAGCAGGGCAGCAATACTCCGACCGATACGGCCTCTTCCAGCCACTCGAGCTGACGCTCGGCTGGGCTTTCCCGGATGTCCCTCAGTAGCTCGAGCGAAAATTCGCGACCGAGTACCGCCGCGGCCCGCAACATGCCGCTACACTCTTCGCCGAGCGTCTGCAGGTGCCGATCGACCGCAGCGCGCAATCCCTGTCCCGGAGCATCGACCCTGAACCGATGCCAACACGGTTCGATCCGGGTGCCGTTGGCCGGAGCCGACGTGAGCGACGCGCAGAGCTCGCAGCGGGCCGGAGCATCCCAGAGGATCTGCTCGAGGAACAGCGGATTGCCCGAGGTCCGATGCTCGAGCCGTTCCAGCACGTCCGCGGGCGGCTCGCTCCGCAGTCGCGCACGTAGAAAATCGCCGAGCTCACCTCGACCCAGTCCACGCAGCTCGATAGTGCGCGTCGCCAGTGCTGCAAGGGGACTAGCGTTTGCGCCGTCGCTCACCGGCCTGGTCGCTGCGACGAGCAGTACGCGTGAGCCTTCGATCTCGCGCGCGAGAAAAGCTAGCAACTGAAGCGTGGGAGGATCGGCCCGCTGCAAGTCGTCAATCAAGATCGCGAGCGGCCACTCTTCTGCCGCACGTCGGACGAACGACGCCATGCTGTCGAAGAAACGGAAACGCGCGGCCACAGAGTCGATCTCCGGCGCCTTGGGCAGATCATCCAGGCTCTCGCGGAGCTCGGGAATCGCCTGCGCGATGTCAGCCGCACCCGCGCCGAGCAGCGTTCGGAGCTCGCCAGCCGCCAGCGTCGCCATCACCTTGCGCAAAATCTGGATCACTGGCCAGAGTGCAGGAGCTCCGTCCACCTCGGAGCAGCGACCGAGACACGTGAGCACCCCCAAGGCCGAAGCGCGTCGCTGAAGCTCGCGCAACGTGCGCGTTTTTCCAATGCCCGGCTCACCGACGAAGAGCAAGCTGGTGCCGCGTCCCGAAAGCACTTCCTGCAGCGTGGAGTCAACGAGCGAAAGTACGCCCTGGCGTCCAATGAACGCGTCTCTCATGCCGTCTGCACGCGTTGGAATCGACGCCGCAGCCACTTCCGCTCGGCGTAGCTCACGAACGGCCAGGACGAATTGGTAACCATGACCGCGCACGCTGCGTATGGCGGAGACGCCAGTGCCGGATTCGCCTAGCGCCGCGCGAGCTCCCTTCACGGCACGCTTGACGCTCGCGGGACCGACGCTTTCGCCCGGCCACAGCGTCACGAGGAGCTCGCTCACCGGGACGCTGCGACTCCTATGCACGACTAGATGCAACAGCAGCTTCAGCACCTTTGGCTGAACGGGTAAGCGTTGTCCACTCCGGCGCAGCTCGAAAAGCGCTGCGTCCAGCTCGAAGTCTTGGAAGGCAAACAAGAAGTTCATGGCTCATCCCCCCGAGCGTGATGAACACGCTACGAGTGAGCGCTGCCTTTGGATTTGTGTCCGAGTCACCGGCTCTCAGAGGCTAGCGCTCTGAGGTTCTGGAGCGACTCGAGCGTTTCGGCAACCGTTCGCCTTTCGCGCGGCTCAAGGCACGGCCGGAGCAAAATCGGGCGGCGCTCCTGGTGCCATCATCACGGCGTCACCAACAGTCAACGAGCAGCGTCCCGGGCTCGTTCGGCAATCGAGGTTCCCGGAGCCGATCGCGTAGACTTGAAATTCCGAGGGTGCCACCATGTCGAGGTCGAAAGCTCCGGTAGCGCTGGTTGGAATGCCGGTGAACGGGGCGGGGATGGCCACGCGGGGATTGCACCATCGGGCGCCGTTGAGCGCATCCGTCAGGCAGAGCCAAACCGTGAGCTCCTGATTCGGAGTCCAGCCGGAGCCGCGGAGCGTCACCGGGAGCTGCGCGTTTACCGCAGCATGCGCTTCCAGTGTTCCAACAATTTCTCCGTGTCGTCGCCGTGGGTTGGAACGGCGGCATCGCACAGCCACGCGACGAGCGGCGTTGCGACGGCCCAGCCCGTGAGTCTCAGGGTGACGTCTTGCTGTTGAACGAGGTCGGTACTCGGTGCGAGGGCGATTGTTCCCTGTGGCTCATGGGGCTCACAGTGAACGAGCGCAGCGGCCACCACGCCGCTACGCAGCATCCGACCGAGCTTGCGCCGCGCGCCGGACATCCCGCCAATTGCTTGCATTCGACCTAGTTTGGCTTTGAAGGTCACACCAGACCATGTCCACAACTCGTTCCACCGATCATATCGGGTGAGCCTGCAACAATATCGACGGCAATGAGCAGCGGCGCTTGCCTAGCCACCTGCAGAAAACAGGCCTGAAGCGCGCTAGCGTCGCGGTAGTGCTTGCAGCGGAGTGGCCGGGTCCAGGTACGTTTTGAGCTTTCCCAGTAAGTAGTCGCGTGCCTTGCCGCGCCACAGCATGCCGGGATCCTTACCGGTGAACTCGGCGCTCTTGCCGCTCAGCCTCAACGTGCCCTCGATCGAGACCACCAGGAACTTGCCAGAGACCTTGGCCTCGGTGTCGTTCGACCAACTGACTGTGAGGCCATGCTTGTTGCTCAGGTACTCGCCGAGGGCGACCAGACGCGCGCGCGCGTCCGCGGGCTCGAGGTCATGGGCATACTTCAACTCGAAGCTCATGGGCGCACTCTACACGCCAACGCGCGCGTGTGTGCAGCTCGGCGAGCGTCGTATTTCGGCGCGGGTCATGGCCGGCGGATCGCGGCGCGTGCTTATAACCGCGCAATCGTTCACAATGCTGCTCGTGCCACCGATGAGTGCACCCATTCATTGCAACACGACCGGAGGCAACACCGATGCGTAGCTTGGTACGGACTCTCTGTGTCGCTCTGGCAGTGCCCTCAATCGTCGCCTGCGGCAGTGAGTCCGATGAGTCGACGGAGGCGCGGGAGAAATCCCTGCCGGTCGGTTGTAGCCGCACCCAGTACCGGGGAGATGCAAACTGCATCGCTGTACCCGACGCAGGAAAAGGCATCCAGCTGCACGTCGGCCCCACCAACTACGACGACGCAGCCGAAGTCGCGCGCTTCTTGATTCAACCCGGAGAGGAGAAGGTCGAGTGCTTCACGGTGGAGTCCTCCAACGAGTCCGACTTCACCTACTTCGAGCAGCAGAACCGCATGCGGCCGGGTGCGCATCACATGATCCTTCGCATTGTCGACCCGGCGATGCCGGTTGGCTGGGGTGAGTGCGCCGGGGCCTTGAGCGTCCGCGGCGGCGTTGCCGGCTCTCAGTCTCCGATTCGCGACATTCCGGGCAAGGCAATCGCGCCCGAGAACGAGGGGCTTGGCCAGACGCTGCCCGCCAAGTCGAAGGTCCAGTTCGACTTCCATTTCGTGAACACTCAACCGCGTGACGCCACGCCGCTGCTGCGAGAGGCCTGGGTAAACCTGCTCTACAAAGATCCCTCGACGATCACCGACCCGGTTCGCCCGGTTGTTCTAATCGGCGGGCTGGACATGAACGTGCCGCCGCGAACCGAGCAGACCATCTATCACCTGTGCACCGTGACCCGGGACGCGCGCATCTTCGATCTGTTCGGTCATTTTCACGCGAACACGGAGCGCTTCACTGTCTGGCGCCATAGCAACGGCGCGCGAGAGCTCGTGTACGAAAGCTACAACTGGGAAGAGCCGGCCGACCTGATTTACGACAGCGTGAACAGAAATCCGCCACCCGATGCTCGTACGCGCCGCGACGGCGGCTGGAATGGGCAGCTCGAGGTCAAGGCGGGCGATACCATCGAGTGGGAGTGCGAGGTCAACAACCAGCGTGACCACGCCCTGCGCTTCGCCAACGAAGCGTACACGGGCGAGATGTGCATCCTGTTTGGCGGCTTCGTCGGACCGGTTCACGCCGGCCTGTTTTGCGCGCAAGGCGGGACGGTGCGCTGACACGTTAGGCGAATGCGCGACGCGACTCCGGGTTCCGCGAACGCCCATGTCGCCCATGTCGCCCGTGTCGCCCGTGTCGCGGTTCAGTGCGTGCCTGAGCGGTCTAGTAGACGAGGCAGCGCGTGGAGCCGTAGTAGAGTTGACAGTTGCGCCCGGTCCAGCGCACGCCCGTTGCGTAGTTCAGCTTGCAATAGGTCCCGATCGCCGTTCCGGGCGCGCACAGTCCGTACGCGTTGGCCGTGACGCCAGTGGCGCTCACCGTCGCGCTTGGCGGAAGATTCGTGCTTCCGTCACCCGGCGGATCAATGACGTCCGTATTCAGGAGCGATCTGACGAGTGGGCATTCCTTTCCGAACTCGCGATGCGCCGTGCGCCAGGAGCTGACGTTGACGCCATTCGGAAAGACGAGATTCTGCGTGGTATAGACCGTGCTGGTGCCGTTTGGGGTCCAGGCAGGGACGCCCAAGATACACGCCGGCAGGGCAAAGCTCATGGCCCCCATGCCATAGTCGGGCAACCCGGATACACCCGCAAGCGCACGCGCCACCGAAGCGCGGGCTGGCTCGACGGTGTTGATGACCTCGAGCTCTCCCGCGAGTGCCGGTGGCAGGCCGGGGCCCGTGATCAGTCCATCGGATCCCACGTACAGGCGGGTAAGCGGATAGTTGACTCGCCAGCTATCCTTGACGAGCTCGGCGATCAAAGTGTCCTTGGGTTGCGCGATGAAGCAATTGAGTGGGTTGATCACGCCCGGAAGTGGAAGGCCCAGCAGCGAGTCTGAGTTCGAGTCGGTGGAATTGTCGTCCCCCGTGGAGCTGCAGCCCAGAGCCAGCGGCCCGAACGCCACGAGTGTGCAGGCATGCAGCGCGTGTCGCAGTGGTCTCATTTAAACCTCTCCTCTGCCGGATGAATGCCCGGCGCGCGCAAGCGGGGTGCAATCGGAGTGCCGCAAGCACGCGGAGCCGCTCCGCGCGCCATGGCGCGCGCCGAACGCTGCGGCATCGTGGTGCTTTCGTGAGTGAGAGGCGCCGGGGCGAGCTCTTGCCGAAGCGGACTCGTTGCGCGAGCGGGGCACACCGGGTGACGGTATGGCGCGCGAGGTGTACCGTTCGACATTCGAGGTGCCCCGGCGGAGCCGCGCTGCTGCGCGACTTTGCAGAAGCCTTCCGATCGATTCACGAGGTAGAGACGTACAACGTGCGCAGAAGTGCAACGTGCACGGAGCGCCCGTGCCCGAAAGGTTGGGTCGTCTGCAGGACGCGCTGCTCAGTAGCGATGAGCGATGGCCAAACCAAGGCCATTCAAGCCGATTTGAGTAGCGGGTTGGCGTGGCGCTTCTTCTTTCTTCGAGCCACCGCGCAGCGAGAAGTACAGGGTAGTTCCTCCCGTCACCAGGGCTGCGCCGGCCAGCACGTCCGCAACGGTAGCGAAGGTACGCGCTCGTTTGGCGGTGTCTTCGCGCTCTTCGGCATTCGACTCCG
>DATHEN010001339.1:0-5038 GCA_035318565.1 Polyangiaceae bacterium | reverse complement strand
GCGCGAGTGGGAAGAGTGCGACGATCTCGACGACAAGAAGCACTGGGACCTGCGCCTCGGGCTCGGCCGCCAGAAAATTTTCGAGGTGCGCGCCCTCTACACGGACGTGACCTTCATCGACGAATTTCTGACGCCCGAGTTCGCGATGGAAAATCAGATGTTCACGTTCGGCTGGTCGAACCGGAACGAGCGCTACGAGATCGAGTCGCGCGAGTTCAAAGCCGTCAAGGAAAAGCTGCTCTTTCAGCTCACCAACTTCGGCAACCCGTTCATCTACGTGGAAGAGGCGAACTGGGAGAACCGCGGTGAGCTGCTGTTGCGGCACGATCATCGCGGCGTCGATCTGCGGCCCGACTACGCCAAAGAGACTCTGACGTCGCTCGTGCGCGTGTGGAAGCGTCCGGTGTGTCTCGCCACGTTGGTCGAGGGCAAACGCATGCTCCTCCGCTACGACGGCAAGGAGCACACCGTCCGTCATGACGCGCCCTGAGGCAGCGCCGCATCAGCGCGACCCAGCGCATTGGCTCCTGAGATTTTCGCCCGAGGAGTGGCTGGCCCGCTCGCTGCGCGAGCTCGAGCGCGCCGAAGCGGCGCTCGATCAGGGAAACCCGCCTGCTGCATACGCGGGCTTCAAACGAGCCGCGGGTATGGCACTGAACGCTGCCTTGATCGCCTTACCCAACGAGAGCTGGGGTCGTACCTACGTGGAGCATGTCCGTGCAGTCAGTGAGCAGGAGAGCGCTCCGAGCGCCGTGCGCGAGGCCGCGAGCCTCCTCCTCGAGCTCAAGCCGAGCTCGGGCGGAATCGTGCAGCTTCGCCGGCGCTCGCAGGAGCAGCGAATGATCGAAGCCGCGCGCACGGTGATGGCGCACGCCTACGTGCTCGCGCAGCGCGGGACAACGTAGAGGTGGGTGTGGGATCGGTTCGAGGAGGGATCGTGATGAGAAGTAGCCTTGCTAGTCGCCGCCGTGCATTCGTGATCGCGGCAGCGCTTTCGTGCACGCTGGCTTGCGCCTCACAGAGCCCGACTCCGCAGGCCGCTGCGGTCCCGCCGCAGCCGCCAGCGCCAGCCGTCGCCGAACCTGCGAGTCCAGCGGTCTCGGCGCCGTTCGCCGCCGCGCCACAGTGCGGACCCGGACGATCGCCGGGACCCGACGGCAAATGCGGCGGCCCCCTGCTGCCGCAGCGCGGCGCGCGTCCTAGCGGTCCCGTCGCTCCGGCGGCCCCGCCCGGCCCCGTGCTCGTACCCGGAGGTTTGGCGCGCGGCACGAACGACGCCGCCGACAGCGCGTTGCTCGAGGGCGATCGCGCGTACGATCAAGACGCTTGGGGGCAGGCCAAGAAGGCCTACTCGCGCGCGCGCCAGCTCGCGCCCAAAGATCCTGCACCGCGAGTCGGCTTGGTACGCGTCGCGCTGGCCGAGAGCGGTTTGCCGATCGACTACGCTGCGGCGCCGAAGGATCCGCGTGCGCGCGCACTCTTGCGCGATCTGGATGCGGCGTTGAAGCTCGATCCCGAATACGGCCCTGCGCACGTCGAACGCGGCCGTTTGCTGTTGGTGGTCGGCAAAGCGCCCGACGCGCTGAGCTCGCTGCAAAAAGCGGTCGGCCTCGTGCCGTCGGATCCCGAAGCGCATTCGGCGCTCGGCGTGGCCTTCATGGCGACGGGCAAGACCGCCGAAGCGCTCGAGGAGCTGCGCCGCGCCGCGGATCTGGATCCGACGAGTCCCGAGCGGCTCACCAACCTCGGCACGGCGTACATGCTGCGCGGCAAGGTGGAGGACGCCATCAAGGTGTATACGCGCGCCGCGGAGCTCGCCCCTGGCGACGCCCGCGCGCAGGGTGATCTCGGGACGGCCTACCTCGCGCAAAACAAGCCGGATCGCGCGCTCGTCTATCTGGAGCGCGCCGTACAGCTCGCGCCCGAGCGCGCCACGTTCCTATCCAACCTCGGTTACGCGCATCAATTGGCGGGCCGGGTCGACGAAGCGATCGCCACCTACAAGAAGGCCATCGCCAAGGACGAGAAGCTCGGCTCGGCGTGGATCAATCTGGGCACCGCGCTCGCCCAGCAAGCAAAGTACGACGAAGCCGAGCGCGCCTTCCGGCGAGCGCTCGCGCTCGATCCGACCGACCCACGCGCGCAAGCGAACCTGAAGGATCTGGCCGAACTTCGCAAAGCACGGGCCCAGGTCCGCCGCGAGCCTTGACCGCACCACCCGGCTCACGTACTTACTTCGTACACGAAAGGTTTGTGTGCGGAGTAATGCTAGCGAGGCGAAGCCCGAGCCCGGAGACGCCAGGCGTTCAGACCGATCAACTCGAGCTCTCCAGCAATGCCCGACTCAACCGTAAGGATGTCCCTTGCTCAAGGGCGCTAGCCTGAACCGCGGGCCGGACGGGCAACCCGACTTCGACGCGATCGTCGAAGCGATGCTGTACCTGTACACGGAGTCGCGCCGCATCACCAAGGGCCTGGCTGGCCGCTACGGACTGACTGGACCGCAGCTCGCCGTGATCAAGATGCTCGAACCCGTGGGCAAGCTTTCGCTCAGCGAATTGTCCGCGCTGATCCGTGCCAGGAACAGCACCGTCACGGGCATCATCGATCGCATGGAGCGAGAGGGCTGGGTCGCGCGGCGGCGCTCCGACAACGATCGCCGGGTCATCAACATCGAGCTCACGGAAAAAGGTCAGAAGCTGGCCGGCGGCATCTCCGTGGAGCCGGTGCAGATCTTCCGGCAGGTGCTGTCGGAGCTGTCCGCGCGCGACGCCGCCGAGCTCGCGCGTATCTTGAATCGTCTGGCGCGCCGCGTGCGTGAGCTCGTGGCCGAGCCGCTCAGCGCGGGCACGGAGCAGCCGGATCGCGGCTAGCACGGAGGAACCAATGACCGACACGAAACCGAAAGCGAATCAGCCCACAGGCATGCAACGCGCGCCGCTCGCGCCCGCGGCTCGCGATCCGGACGTGTGCGTGGTGACGTGCGCGCTGACGGGAGTGCTGGCCACGCGCAAACAGAACCCCGGCATCCCGTACACGCCGGCGGAGATCGGCGAAGAAGCACGGCGCGCGTACGAGGCCGGCGCGGCCGCCGTGCACGTGCATGCGCGTCAAGCCGATGGAAGTCCCACGTTCTCACCGGCGACCTTCGCCGAAATCAAACGTGAGATCCGACAGCGCTGTCCGATCTTGCTCAACTGGTCGACGGGTACGATCGCCGACGACGTGAGCGAGCAATGCACGTACATCCGTGAGGCCGTGCCCGAGATTGCCGCGCTCAATATGGGCACCATGAACTATTCGAAGTACTCGAAGCAGCGCAAAGGCTTCGTGTTCGACATGGTGTTCCCGAACACGTACGAAAAGATCATCAAGCTGCTCTCGGCCATGAACGAGGCGAACGTCAAACCCGAGCTCGAGTGCTTCGACACCGGCCACACCCAGGGTGTCTGGCCGCTGCTCGATATGGGGGTGCTCAAGCCGCCGCTCCAATATTCGTTCATCGTGAACGTGCTCGGCGGCATTCCGCCGCTCGTCGAATCGCTGCAGCTCCAGACCAAGTTGATGCAGCCGAACTCCGAGTGGGAGGTGATCGGCATTTCGCACGGCCACTGGCGCATGCTAGCGGCCGCGCTGGTGCTGGGCGGCAACATCCGCACCGGCCTCGAGGATCACCTGTACTTGCCGAACGGCTCGATGGCGGGCTCCAACGCAGAAATGGTGGAAGTGGCCGTGCGCATGTGTCGCGACGTCGGCAGACGCCCGGCGACGGTCGAAGAGGCGCGTCAGATTCTGAGTTTGTCCGCGGCACGCTGAGCCATGGAAAACCGAGACTATCAATTGATTCGCGCGGTCGTGGACGGCCCGCGGATCACCATCAGCTTGAATCGGCCGGAGCGGCGCAATGCGCTCGGGCCGCAGATGATCAACGAGCTCCTCTACGCTCTCGACGACGCGCTCGAGGACGCTGCCGTGCGCTGCATCGTGATCACGGGTGAAGGCAAGGCCTTCTCCGCGGGTGCTGACTTCAGCCAGGTCACGGGGGGCGGCCCCGCCAGCTCGCTCGAGCCCCGGGGCGACTTCAAGGACCTACTGCTCGCCATCGTGCGTAGCCACAAACCCGTGATTGCGCGGGTCAATGGACACGCCATGGGCGGCGGGCTGGGGCTCGTCGCGGCGTGCACGTTGGCGGTGGCCTCGCTGGACGCAAAGCTCGGCACTCCCGAGATCGACGTCGGCTTGTTTCCCTTCATGATCTGGGCCGTGCTCGAGCGGCTGGTGCCACGGCGCCGGCTGGTCGAGATGATGCTCACCGGCGAGCGCATCGGCGCGGACGAGGCCCAGCGCATCGGCCTCGTCAATCGCGCCGTGCCGGCCTCCGAGCTCGACGCTGCCGTCGATCAGTACGTGCAAGCTCTCTCGGGAAAGAGCGCGAGCACCCTGCGCCTCGGTCTCGAGGCGCTCCGTGACGCGGAAGCCCTGAGTCTGGAAGCGAAACTGCCCCTCCTGAACCAGCGCTTGCTCACCTGCCTGGCGACGGACGACGCGCGCGAGGGCCTGATGGCGTTCCTGGAGAAACGCGCGCCGCGCTGGTCCGACAAGTGACCGGCGCGCGCCTCAAGCGGCGGGTGGTTTGACGAGCACCGCTGCCGCGAGCGCGTCATCGAAGAGCTTGCGCTGCTCGTACACGTGCAGGTTGTGTAACTGCTCGCCGAGCACGATCCTGGCGGTCATGATCCCGAGCCGCACATTTTCCGCTTCACCGAAGGCGTGCATGCTCGCGATCTGACGGCGATGATCGAGCAGCACGCGAATGCTCTGTATGCGCACGTCCGCGTCGTAACGCGTGAGCGGACCCAGATCCCAGAAGGTGTGAACGTTGGTCGTTTCGTTCAAGTAGTGGCGTAAGTGGTTGGTTAGTTTGACGCCGGTCTGCGAGTCGACGTAACCCGACATGACGATCGAGAGCACGTCGGCCCTGAGCGCGCTGAGAGATGCCGCACCTTTCGGCGATTTCCATTCCCCGATGATCACCGCA
>DATHEN010001338.1:0-2271 GCA_035318565.1 Polyangiaceae bacterium | reverse complement strand
ACCAGCAGGCGAACCCGTTTCACACCTGCCAGCCGCAGTGCGGCGCGGGCTTCCATGCCGCCACGCGGACACCGAGCGCGGAATGCGGCGCGTCCCAGGCGCTCAGAACCTACTGTACGCCGAGCTGCGGGAGCTCCTTCTACGCGTGCGCCTCGAGTTGCCCCGAGGGTTATCATTCCGTGTCGCGCACGCTGAACCCGCGTTGCGGAGCGCAGTCTCCGCAACAGGCGTTCTGTCAGAAGACGCAGGGCGATTCGTTTCACACCTGCGATGAGCGCTGCCCTCAGGGCTATGAGTTGCGCTCGCAGACCAAAGGCGGGCAGTGCGGTGACAGTCCCGTCATGTCCTTTTGTAGCAAAGCCTGAGACCCACACTCCCGGGCGATCACTTGGATTGTGTCAGCGCGGACTGCCTCCGCATCAAGAAACGGCGCACCGCCGGGTCCCGCTCGAGACCGATGGCCATCTCATATGCGCTGTGCGCCTCGCCGCTTGCGCCGGTCTTGGCCAGGAGCTCCGCACGCACGGCCCAGTACGGTTGGTAGGCAGCTAGACGTGCGTCGCTCGCGATATCACGGATCGTCTCGAGCGCTGCGGCTGCACCGCGCGTCTCCGCAATGGCCAGCGCGCGATTGAGCGCCACCACGGGCGAGCCGTCCAGCGCGAGCAGGGCGTCGTAGAGAGCGACCACCTCGGCCCAGTTCGCCTGACCGGTGCGGCAACGGTGCACGTGCGCGGACTGGAGCGCTCCTTCCAGTTGATAGCGTCCAATCGATCCGAGCGTGCTGGCTTGTCGCAGTAGCTGCTCGGCTCGTGCGATCATTCGCGCATCCCACGACGACCAGTCTTGCTCGGCCAGCGGCACATACTCGCCGGCGGTGTTGCGGCGCGCTCGCCGGCGCGCTTCCGCGTGGAGCATGAGCGCCCAGAGACCCAGCGCTTCCGGTTCTTGCGGCATCAGCTCCGTCACGAGACTCGCCAGGAACAGCGCCTCCTCGGTCAAATCCCGGCGCGTGACGTCCGTCCCACCCGGATCGGTCCAGCCCTCGGTGAACGCTGCATAAATCGCCGACAGCACGACGTCGAGACGGGTCGGGAGCGTCTCGCGACCCGGAACCTCGAACGGAATGCCGGCCTCGCGGATCTTGTCCTTGGCGCGCACCAGGCGCTTGCTCATCGCGGCCGGAGAGGTGAGAAACGCCGATGCGATCTTCTTCGCGTCGAGGCCTAGCACCACTTGCAAGATCAAGGGCGCACGCACGCCAGCTTCGATGGCCGGATGCGCGCACGCGAACATCAATGCCAAACGCTGATCCGGGATCTCGGCGTTCGCTGTTTCACCGAGCTCCTCGGCAAGCAGCTTCAAGTGCGGCGTCGCGGCCGCGCCGCTCTTGCGACGGCGCACTCCATCGATGATCTTGCGGCGCGCGGCCGTCAGGATCCAGCCCTCCGGGTTCGCCGGACAGCCATGCTGCGGCCAATCTCGCAGCGCGGACGCAAACGCCTCGGACAGCGCGTCCTCGGCAGCGCTGACGTCCCCCGCACGCGCGGCCAGGAAGGCGACGAGCTTGCCGTAGCTACGGCGCGCGACCGCGTCCGCCGTGCTGCGCGCTTGCGCGTCGCCTTCTTGGAAGTTCATCGGCTCACGCGCGCGGCTTACATGTCCCAGAGCGGACGCACCTCGACCACACCGTGATCGGCCGCTGGACAGCGCGCCGCCCACGAGATCGCAGCATCGAGATTGGGCACGTCGATGAGAAAGTAGCCGCCGAGCTGTTCCTTCGAGTCCGTGTAAGGTCCATCCAGCACCTGCGATTTGCCGTCCTCGACTCGCACCGTCGTAGCGGCCGAGCTCGGGCCCAGGCGGTTACTGCCCAGCAGAGCTCCGGCCTTCTTCAAGGCCTCCGTGTATGCGGCATAGGCAGCTAACCCTTGGTCCTGCTGAGCTTTCGTCAGCTGGGACCAGCCGCCTTCCTGTACATAGGCCATCAGAATGTATTGCATGGGGATTCTCCGTGTTCATCGCGGCGACCACCATGGTCCGCCACCCCAGTGACGCGCGGCCAGCGCCAATTTGGACAGCGCGGAGCCGTTGGCTGATTTTTCGTCCCCGTGACGAACCGCCATTGATGCCTAAGTTCAGGCGCTCGCACCCGAATTCAGGAGAACCCGGATGGAAACACGCAAACTCGGAAAAAGCGGCCCCTCGGTCTCGGCACTGGGCCTCGGCTGCATGAGCATCGGCATCGCCGACACCTACACCAGCAGCGTA
>DATHEN010001337.1:0-11412 GCA_035318565.1 Polyangiaceae bacterium | reverse complement strand
GCAGCCGCCGTTGCCCCAAACGATCAGCGGGTGCGGCGTGGTGCCGAGCTCTGCCGGACGATAAATCGTGTGCGTGGCAAGTGAGGAGTCTTGCTCGATCACGACTCGATGCGGTCCACTCGGCGGTGCACCCGCGTTTGCGAAGCTCACTGACGTTGCAGTGCCGCACGTACCCGGCGTGCCGCCCGAACCTCCGGCACCCCCTGCACCGGCGGGATTCGTGGGCCCGCAGCCGAGGAGGGCCACGCTGGCGAACGAACAAGCAGCGCCGAAGATTGAGATGGCTCTCGTCATGATGTCCTCCGTCCGCGTTCCGAATCGTGCAGCACGTTTGCAACTAAGCGTGCTCGTGCGTGCACGCCAGACGCAGAAGCTAGCATTGCAAGCAGCAGCGCGGACGCGACGTTCGCGCGCGACGTAAAGATTGGCATTCGAAGCTAGTCCGTCGCGACACGCTCGCAGACACGAGCCGTCGAGACACGAATTGGTGTCGGACTGAGTCGGTCAGGGCGTCGGTGTCCAGACCAGAGCGAGCTCGCGAACGCGGCCGTCAGGCTCGGATTAACGGAACGCCGTACGCCGCGAACGCTTCGTCGTGTGTGACGATGGTGTAGCCGTCCTCGACGGCTTGTGCGACGAGCAGGCGGTCGAACGGGTCTCGATGGTGCCACGGCAAAGCTCGCACTCGAAGCGCGGCGCCGAGTCCAACTTCAGCTACTTCGAATCCGGTGCGTCGCATGACGTCCTGCAGCCACTGTTCGGCCGGCCTCGCAAGGTCGAGCTTACCAATCGACTGTTTGATTGCGATTTCCCAGGCCGTGACCACGCTGACCAGCGCCTCGGCCTCACCATCCTCGAGAGCGTCACGAGCCTCCGGCGCCAAGCGCTCCGGATCACTCGCGGCCCAAAGGAGGACATGAGTATCGAGTAATAGCTTCACGACTCGGACGCGCCGAAGGCGGCAGCAATGTCGGCGGGCAGCACGTCGAAGTCCTCGTGCATCTTGACCTGACCCGCAAACAAGCCGAGACGTCGCCGCCGCGTGGCAACTCGGTACGGAGCAAGAACGGCAACGGGCTCGCCCGCGCGCGCGATGATGACCCGTTCCCCCGCCTCCACTTCCTCTAACAGGCGCGAGAGCTGCGTCTTTGCTTCGTGCACGTTGACCCGTCGCATGAACTAAGCTTAGCTAACTTGGAGTCGATGTAAAGTCGCGTGTCCACCGAGGCAGGTCATTCTTCGTCCGTTTGGCTCGCGTCTAACAGCCCCCGTGTCCCCAAATGCGGTAAACCCTGGCCCGCATATGACCATCGCGGTCGTCGCAGAGAAACCTTCGGTAGGGCGAGACCTGGCGCACGTGCTCGGCGCCACCCGGCGTGGTGACGGAACCCTTTCGGGCAATGGCTACGTGGTGACGTGGGCGATCGGGCACCTCGTGGGTCTGGCCGAACCCGAAGACATGCGCGCGGAGTGGAAGCGCTGGCGGCGCGCGGACTTGCCGATGCTCCCCGAACGCTGGCCACTCCGGATCCTGGATGCGACGCGCGACCAGTTTCAGGTGGTGCGCCGCGTGCTCAACGCACCGGACGTAAAATCGGTGGTCTGCGCAACGGACGCGGGTCGCGAAGGAGAGTTGATCTTCCGTTTGATCTACGAGGCCACCGGCTGCAAGCGCCCCGTGTCACGGCTCTGGATCTCATCGCTGACGGAAAGCGCGATTCGCGAGGGCTTCCGCCGCCTGCGGCCCGCCAGCGACTACGACCACCTGGCCAATGCCGCAATCGGGCGCAGTCGCGCCGATTGGCTGGTGGGAATGAACCTGTCGCGCGCCTACGGCCTGGCTCTCGACGCGCCGCTTTCCGTCGGTCGCGTGCAGACGCCCACGCTCGCCATGCTGGTCGAACGCGAGCTTCAGATTCGGGATTTCGTGCCCGAAGACTATCTCGAAGTAGTCGCCACGTTTTCGGCGCGTGAAGGGCAGACATACAGGGGCACCTGGTTCGACCCGCGCGTCAAAGAGCACCCTCAGCGTCTGCCAGCACCCGGCGAGGAGGCAAAAGCCGTGGTGGCGCGCGCTCTGTCCGGGCAGGCGCGGATTGTGAGCGTCACGTCGCAGACCAAAAAGCTTCCGCCTCCGCTGCTCCATGACTTGACCGAGCTCCAGCGCCAGGCCAACGGACTGTACCGCTTCTCGGCGCAGCACACGCTCGACGTGGCTCAGGCGCTCTACGAGAAACACAAGCTCATCAGCTACCCGCGCACCGACAGCCGGCATCTCTCGAGCGAAGTCGCCGCCACACTACCGGCAGTCGTCAAGGCGATCGCGGCTCCCTACGCAGCGCTGTTGGCGGAGGGAACCGGCGCACGTCCCCTGCCCCGCCGCTTCGTGGATGACAGCAAGGTGAGCGACCATCACGCCATCGTACCGACCAGCGTCTCCGCCGTTGGCAAAGCTCTGTCTGCAGACGAACGCAAGTTGTATGACCTGGTGTGTCGACGGCTACTGCAAGCCTGGCACGACGATTTCGTGTGGGCGGCGACGACGGTGATCACCGAGCTGCGCCCGCCAGGCGCCGAAAAGCCTGTCGATAGTTACCGGAGCCACGGCACCGCCATCGAGCAGCAAGGCTGGAAGCTGCTCGACGTCGGCGAAATCAAGGCGCCACGCGAAAAGAGCGCCGTTTCCTCGCCGAACGAACGCGACGAAGCGCAGCCATCGACGCTGCCAGGCGGCCTCTTGCGTGGACAAGAGCCTCGAGTTCTGGACGCGAAGGCCGTCAAAAAGACCACACGCCCGCCCCCGCCGCTGAACGACGCCACGCTGCTGACTGCGATGGATAGCGCAGGCAAGACCGTCGATGAGAAAGAGCTCGCAGGCGCCATGAAAGACAGCGGTCTCGGCACGCCCGCCACGCGCGCCAGCATCATCGAGACGCTGCTCGCACGCGGCTACGCGGCGCGCGACGGCAAGGCTCTGCGCGCGACCGATCGCGGAATGGGTTTGATTGCCGTGGTCGACGCTGAAGTAAAGAGCGCCTCGATGACAGGCGGTTGGGAGGCGCGGCTGCAAGCCATTGCACGCGGCCAGGGCGCGCTGCCGCAGTTCATGAAGCACATCGAAGCCTACGTGACCTCGGTGGTCGGACGCGTGCCCCCGCTCTTGCCACCGCTACCCGGAGACGGCGGCCCTACGGCAACGGCGAGCCCGGCGAAGGGGGCGCGCGCGACGAAGAAAGTCGCTGCGGCAAGCGCGAGCGCGACCGGCGCGGCTAGAGCCGCACAGGTGGCTCCTGCACCGCCCACGCAGGAACGGCTCGCGCAAGAACCGCCGCCACTTCGAGCGAACGCCACAGCGCGCGCGTCCGGAGCGAAGGCGTCACTCGAGTCGCTACTCCACGAGCGCTTCGGTTTTACTGGTTTCCGCGCCCATCAACAGGCCGTGTGCGAGGCGGCAACGGCGGGCAGCGACGTGCTGCTCGTCATGCCAACGGGCGCCGGCAAGTCTCTTTGCTATCAGCTACCCGGCCTCGCGCGAGGCGGCACGACTTTGGTGGTCAGCCCGCTCATCGCGCTGATGGAGGATCAGGTGACGCGCCTGCAGTCGCTCGGACTGCGCGCAGAGCGCATTCACTCGGGGCGCTCCCGGCTCGAGTCGCGTCAGGTCTGTCTGGACTACGTGGCGGGCGCGCTCGACTTTCTGTTCATCGCTCCCGAGCGGCTCGGCGTCGCGGGCTTCCCCGAGCTACTCGCGCGGCGTCCTCTGGGGCTGATCGCGATCGACGAGGCGCATTGCATCTCGCAGTGGGGGCACGACTTCCGTCCCGACTACCGGCTGCTGGGGAAGCGCTTGCCCACGCTGCGCCCCGCGCCCGTGATCGCGCTGACCGCGACCGCGACACCGCTCGTGCAGCGGGACATCGTAGGCCAGCTCGGTTTGGCCGAAAGCGCGCGCCTGTTCATCCACGGCTTCCGCCGCCACAACCTGGCGCTCGAAACGCTGGAAGTGCCACCGAAAGAGCGGCCGGGCCGCGCCCTCCTGTGGCTATCGCGCCCCGAGCGCCTGCCCGCCATCGTTTACGCGCCAACGCGCAAAGCCGCTGAAACGGTCGCAGACGTGCTGGCGAAACAGCACCGCGCTGCCGCGTACCACGCGGGACTCAGCGCCGAGCTGCGCGAGCGCGTGCAGAACGACTTCCTGGCAGGTCGGCTCGACGTGGTGGTCGCCACGGTGGCGTTCGGCATGGGCGTCGACAAGGCCGACATTCGCACCGTGCTGCACCTGGCGCTGCCGGGCAGTGTCGAGTCGTACTACCAGGAGATCGGTCGCGCCGGCCGCGACGGCAAGCCGTCACGCGCAGTGCTCATGCACCATGCCGCGGATCGCAAGACTCACGACTTCTTCTTGGCGCGTGACTACCCGGACGAGCACGTGCTCGGCAAGCTGTTCTCGGCGCTGAAAGCGCAGCCTGTCGCGGCCGAAACGCTGCGCAAGAAATGCCGTATCAAGAAGGCCGACTTCGCGAAGGCGCTCGAGAAGTTGTGGGTCCATGGCGGCGTGGACGGCGTCGCCTCCGAGAAGCTGGTGCGCGGGCACGACGACTGGCCCGCCCCGTACGCGGCCCAGCGCGCGCTACGCCTCGAGCAGCTCGAGCTGATAGCCAAGTTCGCCGGCGCGCGAGCTTGCCGCATGCTGGCGCTGGTCGAGCACTTCGGCGATCAGGAAGACTCAGGAGAGCCGTGCGGGCAGTGTGACGTCTGCGCGCCAGCCCATTGCATCAAGTCGCAGGCGCCTCCAGCTGGGGGCTTCGCGTCACTGCCGCCCGCCACTAAAAATCGTGGCAAGCGCAGTAAACGCACGAGCAAGTCGGCCAAGCGCGCTGGTTACAGCAAGTCGCGGACCTCGGGCGTCGCGCTCCCCACCACAGGCGAAAGCGCAGCGCTCGTCGCCACGCTCCGCGCCTGGCGCCTGGTCGAAGCAAAAAAGAAGCGGGTCCCGGCTTTTCGAGTGCTCACCAACCGCACACTCATCGCGATCGCCGACGCGCGCCCCGGTAGCGCTTCGGCCCTGCGCGCGGTGACCGGCGTCGGCCCCAAGCTACTAAAAAAGTACGCCGCAGAGCTCGTCGCGTTGTGCACGTGCTGAGCGCGAGACAAAGAACTCGATGAGCGCCTCCGTGAACCCCAGCCGGTACATCGTGGATTCCGAGACTGTGTAGATGCCTTCGTCGGCAAGCGTCGGCACGATTTGCCTGCGCTTCAGTGCGCATTTGGACGAATCGAACGAACCGCGGAGCTCACCTCAATCGTGCAAGATTGCCACGTCCGAGCGTGAGCGCACGGTAGGCCGCGCTTGCGTGCGCACGGACGTGGGGGCCCCGGGGATGACTTTAGTGCTGCCTCAAGTTACGATGCAGGGTGTCTGCTTCGGAAAAACGCGCCGCGAAGGAGATCGACAGCAACACCGCGACCCGAGGTGTTGCGCTGCGGGAAAGCGAAGATCGCTTCCGGTTGATGGTCGACGGCGTGAGCGACTACGGCATCTTCATGTTGGACCCGGGAGGTCGCATCGCGTCGTGGAATGTCGGCGCCCAACGAATGAAGGGGTACAGCGCCGACGAGATCATCGGGAAGCATTTTTCGATCTTCTACAAAAAGGAAGAAGTCGCGAGTGGCAAGTGCGAACGAGAGCTCGAGATAGCAGAGCGCGATGGACGCTTCGAAGAGGAAGGGTGGCGCCTTCGTAAAGATGGCTCGCCATTTTGGGCAAATATCGTCATCACGGCAATTCGCAATTCGACAGGTCGCCTGATCGGTTTTGGAAAGGTAACGCGTGACCTGACTGAACGGCGACGCTCGCAGAAAGAGCTCGAGCGCAGCGAAGAACGCCTGCGACTTCTCATCGCCTCGGTGAAAGACTATGCGATCTTCATCCTCGACCTCACGGGTCACGTCGCCACTTGGAATACCGGCGCCGAACGGCTGAAGGGCTACGCGCCGCACGAAATCATCGGCTCACACTTCTCGCGCTTCTACCCAGAAGAGGACGTTCGAGCCGGGAAATGCGAGATGGAGCTCGAAGGCGCACAGCGTGTCGGACGTTTCGAGGACGAAGGGTGGCGCATCAAAAAGGATGGGACTCGTTTTTGGGCCAACGTGGTGATCACTCCGATCCACGACGCGGATGGCGCTCTGGTCGGCTTTGCGAAGGTGACGCGAGATCTTTCGGAGCGCAAGCGACACGAGGAAGAGCGGCTGAGTCTGGTGCGAGCGGAGGAGAGCCGGCGTGTCGCCGAAGAGAATCAAGCGCGTACGCAGGCCCTTGCCGACAGTCTGCGCCAGGCGCGCGACAGGGCCGAAGAAGCCACGCGTCTCAAGGACGAATTTTTGGCGACCGTCAGCCATGAGCTGCGCACGCCGCTGAACGCTATTTTGGGCTGGAGCCGCATGCTTCAAGCCGGATCGCTCACACCCGAGAAGGCGGCGCGAGCGATCGACTCGATCGTGCGCAATGCCACGGCCCAGAATCAGCTGATCGATGACCTGCTCGATGTGAGCCGTATCATCACCGGTCAGCTTCGGTTGGACATCGACTGGGTCGACATCAGTCAGATCGTCGGTGCTGCCGTCGACGTGATTCGGCCCGCGGCGGACGCTAAAGGCATCGGCCTGCACGTGTTGCTCGATCCCGATGCCGGGGCGATCAAGGGCGATGCGGGGCGTTTGCAGCAGGTGCTCTGGAATCTGCTGACGAACGCCGTCAAATTCACGGACAAGGGCGGGCGCATCCACGTGACGCTCAAGCGCGAGCGTTCCGCCGTACAAATCGAAGTCGCCGACACGGGTAAAGGCATCGCACCCGAGTTCATTGCTCGCGTGTTCGATCGCTTCAGCCAAGAGGAAAGCAGCAATTCGCGCCGAACCGGCGGCCTCGGCTTGGGACTTGCGATCGTCAAACACCTCGTCGAGCTTCACGGGGGCACGGTCGAAGTGCATAGCGACGGCGAAGGCACGGGGACGTCGTTCATCATCAGAATACCGCTCGCGCCGGTACGCGCATCCCGGCCAGAGGCCCGCGTCACCAATGCGCCGCGCGAAGACATGACCTTTCCGACAGAGCTCGAAGGCCTGAAGGTACTCGTGCTCGATGACGAACGCGATGCACGCGAGCTCGTCCAAGCCGTCCTCGAGGAAGGTCGGGCCGAGGTGACGCTCGCGTCGAGCGTCGCGGAGGCGCTGGAGGCAATCCAGAAACAAAAACCCGACGTCATCGTCAGTGACATCGGCATCCCGGGAGAAGATGGCTTCGCTTTCATGCGGAAGCTCCGCGCGCTCCCTCGCGAGAAGGGCGGACGCATTCCCGCCGTGGCCTTGACTGCATACGCCCGAGCGGAAGACCGGAGAAACGCGCTCGCCGCCGGCTTTCAGAATCACATCACGAAGCCGATCGAACCGCAGGAATTGGTGCTCGTGATCGCGAACTTGGTAGGCCGCTTCGGGTGAGCGCTACTTCCCGCCCGTGACCGTCTGGGGTCCGCATCATTGCGATGTCGACTCGGACGCCGTCGAGCCCGACGACGCGGTCCACCCAACGTCCCTCGACTGGCGCTCGCCCTCCAGCTCCAGACCAAGTTCGACAAAGAAAGCGATAGCAGCTGCGAGGTCGACCACGACAACCCTCGCCCTGACGGCCGGCCAAGACATGGGCGTCGCATGACCCGTCTTCACGCTCGTGCCAACGAGCTCGACGAGCCTCCCCGACTCTGCTGAAGGCCGCGCTCACACCGGTAGCAAACGGTGATCGCAAGCGGATACGTCGAGGAAGCCCGGAAACGTGCCGTGCCACGACCGGTAACGCTGCTCGAATGTGGTAGTGGGTCGATCGTGCCGGTCGAGCACCAAAGTTACAATTTCACTTCAGCTGCGCATCACGCGAGAGAGCGTGAAAGCGACGCGCGGTTACTGTATCTTGCGCGACGGAGGTGCAGCATGGCGAGAGCGTTAGCGGGGCAGTCCCATGTGAAAAGTGGTTCCGCACGTGCAGCGCAGCTTCTCAGCGTGGTCGCGCTGAGCGGCTGCGGAACGGATGCTGGGCCGAGTGAACACACCGCGAGCAACGCGAGCGCGATTACCACGATCGACGTGCGGCGCTCGCTCGTCGCCACGGAACAACCCATTTTGGAAAGGTTCTCGTTCGAGCGCGTGATGCAGCAGCTCGTCAATCAGAGCCATGTGCCGGGGCTCACCGCGAGCAAGCTGTTTCGACAATGGTGGGATACTCAGAATCCGAAACCGGGGCTCGGCCTGGGCGCGCATTGCGACGACCAATCCGACGCCATTCTCGGGCCGACCGTCAATCAGTACCCGTATTTCTGCCGGCCGGCCCCGTCCGAGGGTGCGCAAGCCGCCTGCGATCCATTTTCCGCCGGCAGCCCGTGCGCATACACCCCGATCGGCTTGTTCAATCGTTTCGACATTGCACCAGAGAACGGCGCGTACTGCGGCGAGTACCGCATCGTTTACGCAAAGGAGAGCGGCGTTCTCGACAGCGACGCTCGAAACCTGCTGATTTTCGAAGCCGCCATGCCCAACCCTCTGCCATTGCTCGGCCTCGATGGCTGCCGGGGCTTGGCGAACTTCTGGGCGAACCTCTCCAACATCAGCGACATCGAGACGCGCGCCGACCGGCTCGAGAATTTCTATTTCAACGGCCTGCTCTCCATCCCCCCGTATCCGCCCGTCGTGCACATTTCCCATTTCGGAGACAACGCGAACGGGCGCGGTCAGATCCGCACGAATCAGTTCATCGATCCCACGCCGCGCATTTGGTCGCTGCGTGAATTCAAGTTGAAGCGTACCTGCGGGCTCTTGAGCTGTTCGTCCCTGCGCTTCGTGCCCGTCACCGTCAAGAGCAACCCCTACGGGCCGCTGTTCGATCCCGCGTTACCGCACCCACGCGCGAGCACGTTCCAAACGGCGTTCCTCGGGCAAGTGGACGGCCTGAGCGGCACCACCATTCCCGAGATCGAATTCACCGTCGCGGACAGCTACAACTCGGCGCAAAGCCAGGCAAACGGCACCGAGGGGAACTACGTCACGCAGTTCGGCGCCGGTCCCAGCGCCTTACACACCGCCCTGGCCGCCGCGCTCGCCGCACGCGGTTCGAGCCTGACTCCCGAAAACCTCGTCGCACGCGCTCAAGCGCTGTCTTGCGCGGGCTGCCACCGGCTGAGCAGCAACGCCGACCTCGGCGGAGGAATCGTGTGGCCTCCGTCACTGGGTTTCGTGCACGTTAGTGAGCGCGATATCGAAAGCGTCGACGGTGTCACCCGCTACCTGATTTCCGACGCGCTCACGAACGAATTTCTTCCACACCGAAAGGACGTCTTCGAGCGCTTCCTGGCGGGAAGCCTGATTTTGAATCTACTCTCACTAAAGCCGATCGGCGGTTTTCTCACACACTGAGAACGCGGTACCGTAGCCAGACAACGCCCCGGTCCCGCGCCTCGCTGCTCATCCGCTCGATCGCCCGGACCGGCGCACGCTGAAGTCGCGCTCAGCGAGTGCAAGCACGTGTACCCGCGCGTGTCGCGTCAGCCAACGCTGGCTTCGAACGCGACACGCCCGAGCTCAATCCCCGCGAGAAGGTGCTTACTTCTTGGACTCGTCCGCGGATTTTTCAGCCTTTTCCGCGCTATCCGCCGCGGTGTCGGCGTTGTCTTCGGCCTTGTCTGCTGCGTTTTCTGCGCGATCGGTGTTCTCTTCTGTCGCGTCCGCGGCGCTTTCTGCGCGCTCCTCGGCGACAGCGGCCTCAGGCTCCTGAGCCTCGGGCGTATTTCCGCCGCAGGCGGCGAACGCAGTCGTGAGTGTAATCAGAGTCGCAGCGCTGAGTAGTTTAGTCATAATGAAAGACCTCTATCCTTGGCAGTGTGTGGCTCGTAGAGCCCGCACAGGGAAGATACTCGAGCCGGGCAAAAAGGCTCAGGCTTAATGTTGCTGCCTTGTAAGCGCGATGTGTGCTGAGTGGGGCGTTTAGGTTGCCCGTCGCCTTTAGCCACACACACTAGGACTCGAAGGAGCAGTATTCCTCTAGGGCGACACGAACATCGACTGCCGTGATGGAGCATGGTGCCCCGCTGCACCTTCGCGCGACGCAAATCTCGACCGTCGTCGTTCGCGCGTACCCTTTGCGACGAGGCACTCGAAGGTCGCGCGTAGCAGGCGTTCGCGCGTCGGGTTCGAGCGCGCGTAAGCGGCGCTTTTGACGGCGCGGGAGCGCTGCGCGTGATCGGCTTTGCCAGCGGCTCCGGCTCCTTGACAATTCGAATACCGATAGTATTGAGATACCATGGGTATCCCGAAACGACTCAACCGTGCCGAGCAGACGGCGCAGAACGGCCGGCGGCTGCTCGAGGCTGCGCGGGCGACTTTCGTCGAAAACGGTTACTACGCGACCACCCTCGACACCGTCGCGCTCGCAGCGGGTTTCACCAAGGGGGCGGTGTATTCGCGTTTTAGCAGCAAGGCCGACCTGTTCCTGCACCTCCTCGAGGAGCGGATTGACGAGCGCTGTCGCGAGATCCAGGCGCTGTCCCTGTCGGCCGATGGCGGCGACTCGACCGCGCTGTTCCGGCAGGGGATGCGGCGCTTGCGCACCGACACCGCCTGGACGCTGCTGGTGATCGAGTTTCGCGTGGCAGCGGCGCGCGACCCGGCACTGAACGCCCGCTATTCGGCGCTGCACGAGCGTATGGTCGCGGCGGTCGCAGACGCAGCGGAGCGGGATGCCGCCGCGAAGCAGATGGCGCTCGCCGTGCCGGCGAAGGACGCGGCGCGGCTCGGACTGTCGCTCGCGTCGGGGATGTTCCTCGAACGAGCGGTCTCCGGCGCGGCCTTTCCGGAGGCGCTCGCGGAGCGTGGCGACGCGGTGCTGTTCGCGGCGCTCACGGTCGCGCAGCGCCGCGCTCGGAGGGCACGGTGAGCGGCTGGCTGGAGCGCACGGGCAGCCTCTTCCAGGCGCTGCGCCGCCGGCGGCACCACGACGCGCGCATTCGCTGGAGCCGCGATCGGCTCGAGGCCTACCAACGGCAGCGCCTCGACGAGCTGGTGCGTTGGGCGGCGGAGCGCTCGCCGTTCTATCGCCGGCTATACGGCGGGCTGCCAGGCGCCATCGAGCTCGAGCGGCTTCCCATCGTTACCAAGAGCGCGATGATGGAGAACTTCGACGACTTCGTCACCGATCCGCGGGTGACGCTGGCGGCGCTGCGGCACCACTTGCAGGAGGTCGTCGGCGACGAGCGCTTCTTGGGGGAGCTGCGGGTCATGAGCTCGAGCGGCAGCTCCGGGCAGAAGGCGGTGTTCGTCTACGATCGCCCCGCGTGGCGCGACGGTTTCCTCCACGGCAACCTTCGGATG
>DATHEN010001336.1:0-7221 GCA_035318565.1 Polyangiaceae bacterium | reverse complement strand
CGTCTGGCGGCCACTTCGCCAGTTCCGCCTTGGGGACGGTGATGTATGGCCGCGCCGCCGACTCCGGCTTCACCTGGTTCGCATCGAGCATGAATCCTCCGGCTTACCCCTCGAACGCACCGCGCGAGAGCCATGCCCGCGCGCCCGAAACCGCTCGAACGTTAGCTCATCCCGCGGGTTTACGGGAGTATTCCGAACCCCACCCTGCGCTAAATCAGCAGCCCGCGAGGGCTCTGAACATGCTGACATGTGGGCCAGCGAACACAAGGTGCGAGGAGTGAGTGGTATCGCACAGGACGCAGCGCCCGCTAGCCCGAGCAGCTGGCGAAAGCCGCTCGCCATCGCGTTGCTCACGACCCTGGTGGCCACGCTGCTCGCCTACGCGCTACCGGAAAGCTACGCCGCTACCGGAGTCGGCCTGACGTTCTTGTTCGCGACGTACTGGGCGGCGCTGCGCCGGGACAGCGACGGCGCACGTCGCTACGCGCTTTCGCTCGGCGGCATTCTGGACCCCGAGCCGATCGACCTCGGGCGGATCGCGAGCTCGGCGCTGCGCGCGCTCGCCTGGGCAGCGCTGCTCTCGTTGCTGATCTTTCCCGCGTTCTGGTTGGGGTTCGTGCTCTGGTGGAGACCGGGTCAGGCCTTCCTCGCAGCCCCTGCGTCCCGGCTAATCGACGAAATGCTCGGGCAGCTCTTGGTCATAGCGCTGCCGGAAGAAGCCTTCTTCAGAGGCTACCTGCAGACGGCGCTGGATGCCGTATGGCGACCGCGTGTGCGCGTGCTGGGCGCGTGGGTGGGCCCGGGCCTGTTCGTGGCGAGCGCGATCTTCGCTGTCGGCCACGTGCTCACGGAAGTGCATCCCAATCGCCTGGCGGTGTTCTTCCCCGCCCTCGTGTTCGGCTGGCTCAGGGCGAGAACCGGCGGTATCGGCGCAGCGCTGGCTTTTCACGCCGCCTGCAACGTCTTTGCGTCGTTCCTGGTCAGAAGTTACGGTCTCGCACCGTAGCTTCGCTCTCGCAGCGAAAGTCCACATGAACGTAGTCGCCTCCCTTCCGAACCCGATACTCGACGACCTCGTCGGCCGCGCGCTCGAAGAAGACCTGGCCGGCGGAGATCTGACGAGCGACGCCATCGTGGATCCCGACGCGCGCGCACTCGCCCGCGCGCGCGCCAAGAGCCCGCTCGTCGTCGCCGGCGGTGACGTGTTCGCGCGCGTGTTCTATCGCGTCGATCCGGGCGTGCGGGTCGAACGCCTGCTAACCGACGGAACCCCCGCGAACGCGGGAGCCGAGCTGTGGCTCGTGGAGGGCCGAACGCGCTCGATTCTAATGGCAGAGCGCACTGCGTTGAACTTCGTGCAGCGCATGAGCGGCATCGCCACGCTGGCGCGTGCCTTCGTGGCTGCGCTGCCGTCGGGCTCGAGCACGCGCATCACCGACACGCGCAAGACCACGCCCGGCCTGCGCGCCCTGGAACGCTACGCCGTGCGCTGCGGCGGCGCGTACAATCATCGTGATTCGCTCGGCTCGGCCGTGCTCATCAAAGACAATCACATCGAAGCGGCGGGCGGAGTGACCGCCGCCATCGAGCGCGCGCGCGGCCATGCGCCGCATACCTCGCGCATCGAAATCGAAGTCGAATCTCTGGACATGCTCGACGAAGCACTCGCGGCAGGCGCCGACATCGTCATGCTCGACAACTTCGTGCCCGCGGACATCGCGCGCGCCGTCGAGCGGGCCCGCGGTCGAGCCCTGGTCGAGGTTTCCGGCGGCATCACGCTGGAGCGCATCCCAGCGCTCGCGAGCGCTGGGGTCGATATCGTGAGCGTCGGCGCGCTCACTCACTCCGCGCGTGCGGCGGACATCGCGCTCGACATCGAGCGGCTGGCATGAGCCTCGAGTCGTACCCCGCGTTCGCTGCCGATCGCTTTCGCGAGCTCGCGCGCGCTCGGAATCTGAGCCTGGGAGACCCGCTGTTTGCCTTGTCCGTCACGGGATCGACGAACGACGATGCGCTGAACGCCGCGCGCGCCGGCGCCGAGCACGGAGCGACGTTCCTGACCGACCAGCAAACCTCTGGGCGCGGCCGGCGCGGCCAGCGCTGGAGCTCACCACCGGGAGAAAATCTCACGTTCTCGGTGCTGCTGCGGCCGGCGTTCGCTCCGGAGCGGGCTGGACCGTTCACGCTGGCCGTCGGGCTCGCGATCCGCGACGTCGCCGCGCGCTGCATCGCCGCGCCCGTGGGCATCAAGTGGCCGAACGACTTGCTCGTAAACGGTCGCAAGCTCGCCGGCATTCTCGTGGAGAGCCACATTCAGCTCGGCAAGCTGTCGGCGCTGGTGGTGGGCATAGGCTTGAACGTGCACATGCGCGCCCTGCCGCCGGAAATTGCCGGCATCGCCACCTCGCTCGCGCTCGAAGGCGCGCACGAGATCGAGCGCGAGCACCTGCTCTGCGATGTGCTCGAAGCGCTCGCCGCGCGCCTCGCCAGTTATGAAACGCTCGGGCTCTCTGCCCTCCTGCCGGAGCTTCTGGCACACGATGCGCTGCGAGGACGCCGCGTGCGCACCGAATCGGCTTCGGGGATCGCACGCGGCATCGAGGTTTCGGGTGGCTTGCTCGTGGAAGATCCGAGCGGATCGCTCGTCAGCGTCGTGTCCGGCGGCGTCGAGCTGTTGGACTCGTGAGCGTTCAGCGCGTCTTCACGATCGTGTCGACGAGGTCCTTCAACATGATGCTGTCCGGCCAATCATTGGGCACGAAGCCGTGGCCTTTGCCGAGCATCAAGAAGTTCTTGTGTTGCCACTTGGCGTCGCAGTTCGGCCACTCGGTGACCGTGTCTTGGCCAGGGACGCCTGGAGTGCGTTCGTAGTTAATCGTGTAGTTGCGTGCGGCGTCACAACCGTGCGCGCCGGCAACCGCGCTCTGATCCGGAAGCGCCGGGACGATATCGGTCTCACCGCGCGTCGCGATCACCGACATGCCATTCGCACACGCCGGCACGAAGCTGCCACCGCTCATGAGCACCACGCCGCCCACTTTGCCGCCGTACTGGTTCAGCTTATCGAGGAACTCCTGCCTGCAGACCAGGCCGTTGGCGTATGCGGCGCCCCAGGAGTGACCGGACACCCACACCCCGCGAATGTCGAACTTGGAGAAGTTCGTGTACACCCAGTCCACGATCTTGAGCAGGTGCGGGAGGTCTTGCCCGCCGTCGCCATTGCCCCACTGCGACACCACCGAACGCGGCGTGGCCACGATCAGGTCGTGACTGTTCGTGTGCTGGTAGGCGGCGAAGTACTGATGCATGTAAAATCTGCCTTCATCAGTGCCGTACGTGCCATGCAGGTTCAGAATGAACGTCACCGGCGTGCCCGCCGGCTTGTCGCACGGGTAGTCGATCCCCACCGTGCGACCGTCGTCGAGGGTCAGGTTCGGCACATAGGTGCCGCCGCACTTAACGCCCGGGACCGTTACGGGTTCGCAGCCGCACAACGCGACCGCCGCTGCCATGATCCCCCAACGCCAAAAGTTCGCCATGTTTACCTCCACGTTCTACGACGCCGACAGCATGGCACAATGTAGTAGGCCGACCGCGTGTCAATTGGCGTCGCCGTACGTTCGCCGCGGCGCCTGAGGTAAACGGCGTGCTCTCCTCCGCGAACAGCATAGACGCGCATGTTCCCATGCCGAGTTACGCTACGTGATCGCGGGGAGTGTATTTTCAGGCTGCGCGAGCGGGCGCGGCAACGCTGGATTCTTGCAACGCGGGAGCAGCAACCAGCGTATCTGCGAGCATGCGGCGCGCACGAAACAGCCGGCTCATGACCGTGCCCATCGGAACACCCAGCTCCAGCGCCGCCTCCTTGTAAGAGCATTCGCGCAGGTCGACGAGGCGCAGCACGGCGGCGAAATGCGGGGGCAGTGAAGCCAGCAAGCGCTCGAGCTTGGGCGGCAGTTGGGACATGTGCGGCGGGGCGTCCTGAGCCGTCCAGGCGCAGGGGTCGCACATCAGCGTGCTCAGCGCGCGCCGTTCGCGCCGCAGGCGCCGGCAACGGCTGGCGAACACGCTGAACAGGACCTGCTGCGCCCAGGCGCGCAGATTGGTGCCGGGCTGGTAAGTGGCTTCGAAGCGCAGCGCGCGCTCGACCGCATCCTGTACGAGATCCTGAGCTTCGACTGGATTCAAACACAACTTCAGCGCCCGAGCGCGTAGCGCCGGGACCAGCGCGATCAGTGCTTGTCGCATCGGTAGCGGCTCCTCTGACTGTGAATTCGACGGTTGAGACTCGAACATGGCAAACCTCCTGACGCTGCTTTCGCAAGCCACGTGCCACGCTCGTTCACGCCGATTTGCTGTGCTTTCTGGCGAAATCAGCGAGCTCCGCCGGACACGCGGCGTGTCAAAGTGTCAGCTCCGGGCCGGCCGCTGACAGGACGGCGCGCCGCTCGCCGTCCTCAAGCGACGCGCGCGTTCGCGGCGATCGACGCCAGTACCGCGGGCACGGCGTCGGCAATTTCGTGAGCGAGTAGCCCGCGATCGGCGCGGCTCTGCGTCGCCCAAACCTCGCCTGCCAGCCCGTGAACGTGCGCCGCAGCGTACGCCGCTTCGAAAAGCGGCAGCGAGCAAGCGAACGCGCCGGTGATGCCCGTCAGAACGTCACCCGAACCCGCCGTGGCGAGCGCCGGCGTCCCACTCGCGTTCACGACCGTCACGCGTCCGGGTGCGCCGATCAAGGTATACGGACCTTTCAGCAGCACGGTCGCGCCCGAGGCGGAGGCCGCACGCTTCACGGCCGAGAAGCGATCGCGTTCGACGTCGCGCGCGCTGATACCGAGCAAGCGGCCGAGCTCACCGGGGTGCGGGGTGAGAATCAGACGCCCGCCTGCGCGCGCTAGATCGCCGAGCCGACCGGCGAAGTGCGTCAGCGCGTCGGCATCGAGCACCAGCGGACCCGTGTGGTTTTCCACCACGAAATCAACGAGCTCTTTCGCGTACTGGTCGAGGCCGAGACCTGGACCCATGGCCACGCAGTCACTGCTGGACAGCGCGGGACCGAGTGAAGTGGCGAGATCGGCCGGATCGATCACGCGGGTCATTTCCTCGAGCACACGTGCGTCGAGCGTGCTCGCCGCCTCGGCGCTCGTGGCGAGCGTCACGAGCCCGGCGCCCGCGCGCAGCGCAGCCCGCCCCAGCAGCAGCGCCGCGCCGGTTTTTCCGGGCGAGCCCGCGATGCCGAGCACGCGTCCGGCGCTGGCTTTGTGCGCGTCGCGCGCCCTTCGCGAAAACAGCGCCGTCACGTCGCGAGTCTGCAAGAGCTCAGCGGAGCGCGCCGGTTGGCTGCCGAGCGTGTCAGAAACTCCGATGTGCACGACTTCGACCCGGCCGGTAAGAGCGCTGGCCGAGCTCGTGAGCAAGCCGAGCTTGTAGTGCGCGAACGTGACGGTGAGGTCCGCTCGCACGGCCACGCCGTGCACGGAGCCGTCGTTGCTGTCGATACCCGACGGAATGTCGAGCGCACACGTCCACAAGCCGGCGCCGTTCATGCGTTCGATCAAGGCACGCGCTAGACCCTCGAGCTCGCGGTCGAGGCCCGTTCCGAAGAGCGCGTCCACCACGCTACCCGCCGCTGCGAGCGCGGCGTCGAAGCGCGTTAGCTCGCTCGGGTCCGTCAGCTCTTCGAGCGCACCGCCCATTCCGCGCCACGCTTCCGCGTTAGTGCGCGCGTCGCCCTCGAGCTTGGCGAACGAGCCGCCCAGCGCGACGCTCACGGGCAATCCCAGCGCGCGCAGCAGGCGGGCCACCACGAAGCCATCTCCGCCGTTGTTGCCGGGACCGCACACGATCAGCGTGGGGCTCCGCTCGGGATGCTGCGCCAGCTCCTTCGCCAGCGCCTCGGCGGCGCCGCGGCCGGCGTTTTCCATCAAGAGCAGCCCGGGCACGGCGCAGCTCTGGATGGCGTGAGCGTCGAACGCTCGCATCTGCTCGCGAGACAGCACCGGCCGCATCACGCACCTCGTCGATCGTTCACTTCCAGCACTACGACCGCCGCGGCAACTCCGGCGTCGTGTGTGATCGAAAGTAACGCCCGCACGTCGCCGAGACGCTCCAGGTACGGGAGCGCCTTGCCATAAAAATGCAGGCTGGGCGCGCCACTCGGGTCTTTGCGCACTTCCACGTCTTGCCACCACACGTCTTTGGGGCCGCCCAAGGCCTTGGACGCCGCTTCCTTGGCCGCGAAGCGCCCGGCGAGCGCGATGGCCCGGTCTTTTCGCTGCGCGAGCTCGCGTTGTTCGTGTGCGGTGAGAATGCGTTGCCACATCCGCTCGCCGAAGCGCTCCAGCGATTCCGCCATGCGCTCGACCGACGCGACGTCGATACCCAAGCCGACGATCATGCTGGCGACTTCGCCCCGCGCGCTGCCTGGATGCTCTGACGAAAGCCATGCACGGCGGCCTCGAGCCCCACGAAGACGGCATCGCTGATCACGGCGTGACCGATGTTCAGCTCGCCGATCTCGGCGATGCGCGCCACGTCGCCCACGTTGTCCGTGGTGAGGCCATGACCGGCGGCGACCTCGAGGCCGAGAGTGTGCGCGAACGCGGCGCCCGAAACGAGCTTCGCGAGCTCGCTATGCCGGTCTGCCGCGCTGTTTGCCAGGCAGTATTCGCCCGTGTGCAGCTCGACTTGTGCGGCACCGAGCGCGTGGCTCTTCTGGATCTGCTCTCGATCCGGCTCGATGAACAGGCTCAGCTTGATGCCGCGCTCGCGGCACATAAGCGCGATCTTCTCGATCTGCGCGTGCGCGCGGATCACGTCGAGCCCGCCTTCGGTGGTGCGCTCTTCGCGTCTCTCTGGCACGAGCGTGATCACGTCGGGCCGCACGCGCCCGGCAATGCCGAGCATTTCGTCCGTGGCGGCCATCTCGAGGTTCAGCAGCGTGGTCACGCTCTTGCGCAGGCGCTCCACGTCTTCGTCGCGAATATGCCGGCGATCCTCACGCAGGTGCGCGGTGATGCCGTCGGCGCCGGCCTGTTCGCAGCGCGTCGCCCCCGCCACGGGGTCCGGGTAAGAGGTGCCGCGCGCGTTGCGCAGAGTGGCAATGTGATCGATGTTGACGTGGAATCGCATCGTCAGGAGCGAAGGGTTGCTCGCGTCGCGGCGGGAAATCAATCCCCCGCCGCCGCACGCGCCAGCCCCGCCGCTCTCTCACTCGCCGCC
>DATHEN010001335.1:0-10798 GCA_035318565.1 Polyangiaceae bacterium | reverse complement strand
GGATTCGGGCACGTTCACGGGCACATTTTTTGGGAGTTATCCACAGCCGGTGGATAGCCTGTGGGAGCCCTGTATGCATTCCCGTGGACAAGTCTCTGGACAAGGCGTCAGTAGATTGTGTTCAGTGATTCTTACCCCAACGAAAGTTCAGTGGCGTTCACGAGTTAGACACCGTTCCGCCTTGTGGGCACCAATAACTAGTGGTTTTTTCTTGCTCGTGCCCAAGGCCTTGGGGTACTAAACGATTTCTTGCCGAGCGCGAACTTGCTGTTCGAAAGGCCAGTGACAGATAAAGGTTCAGGTCTCCGGGTTACGCACCCCTGAACACATACGCAGCTCGGGGTAACGTTGATACGTGGCCCTGAGCAGCTCTCAAGAAACTGCCGGCGCTAGCGCACGATGACCCAGAGAGGGGTGGTCGTTCGCGGTGACCGGTCGAATAGCGCGTCGCGTCAAGAGAACACAGATTGTCGGGAGGTAGTGATGGCGCAATCTACGATCGTGGGTCAGGGCAACAATCCAGTGAAGCTCAGCACCTCCGCCACTCCGGAGTCGCAGCCCAGATCGAGGCGCCCAAAACGCCGGCGTGGCCTCGCTATCGAGCGCCGCTACACGGCTGCGGATAAGAATCCGCTCGACGCCGTGGTGTGGGAGCGCCGGCAGAGCGTCATCACCAATCCGGACGGCTCGGTCGTCTTCAAGATGGAAGGCGCGGAGATCCCCGCCGCCTGGTCGCAGCTCGCGACCGACATCGTCGTTTCCAAGTACTTCCGCAAGGCGGGCCTGCACGGCGACAAGAACCGCGGCGAGTCGAGCGTGCGTCAGGTGGTTCACCGTATCGCGCACAGCATCCGCGTAGCCGGCGAAGAGTTCGGCGATTACTTCGCGAGCCCGAAGGACGCAGACGCATTCGAGGCCGAGCTCGGCTTTCTGCTCGTGAATCAGTACGGCGCGTTCAATTCACCCGTGTGGTTCAACTGCGGGCTCTTCCATGAGTACGGCATCGAAGGTTCCGGCGGCAACTGGGCTTTCGACGCGCAGAACGATCAAATCACTGAGACGCCGAACGCCTATTCCCGGCCGCAGTGCTCGGCATGCTTCATCCAAAAGGTCGACGACGATCTGATGAGCATTTACGAGCTCGTCAAAAACGAAGCGCGTCTGTTCAAGTACGGCTCCGGCACCGGCTCGAACTTCAGCGCGATTCGCGGCAAGCAGGAGAAGCTCTCCGGCGGCGGCACCTCGAGCGGCTTGATGAGCTTCCTCGAAGTGTTCGATCGCGCAGCCGGCGCGACCAAGAGCGGCGGCACCACGCGGCGGGCAGCCAAGATGGTCTGCCTGGACATGGATCACCCAGAGATCGCCGACTTCATTCAGTGGAAGGTGCGCGAAGAGAAGAAGGCGAAAGCGCTGATCGCCTCCGGCTTCGAGTCGGACTTCAACGGTGAAGCGTACCGCACCGTGAGCGGCCAGAACTCGAACAACTCCATCCGCGTCACGGACGACTTCATGAAAGCCGCGCTCGGCGGCGGGCAGTGGCAGACCATCGCTCGCACCACGGGCGAGGTCGTCGATTCGTACGACGCAGCCGATTTGTGGGGCAAGCTCGCGGAGAGCGCCTGGGCTTGCGCGGACCCCGGCGTGCAGTACGACACCACCATCAACCGCTGGCACACCTGCCCGAACACGGGACGCATCAACGCGAGCAACCCCTGCTCCGAGTACATGTTCCTCGATGACAGCGCGTGCAATCTCTCGTCGCTGAACCTCACGAAGTTTCTGCGCGACGACGGCGGCTTCGACGTCGCTGGCTATCGACACGCGATCGACATCTTCTTCATGGCCCAGGAAATCCTGGTGGATTTCTCGAGCTACCCCACGCGCGGCATCGCCCAGAACTCGCACGATTACCGGCCGCTCGGGCTCGGCTACGCCAACCTCGGCACCTTGCTGATGCTGCTCGGCATTCCGTACGATTCCGACAAGGGTCGCTCCGTGGCCGGCGCGCTCACGGCGATTCTGTGCGGCCACGCCTACGTGTGCAGCGCCAAGATGGCCGGCAGCAAGGGCCCGTTCCCCGGGTACGCGCCCAATCGCGAACCGATGCTGCGCGTGATGCGCATGCACCAGGAGGCGGCCTACGCGATCAACCGCGACGAATGTCCCGAAGAGCTCTGGCGCGCGGCCAGCGAAGACTGGGACGAGGCGGTGCAGCTCGGCACTCAGCACGGTTACCGCAACGCCCAGGCCACCGTGCTCGCCCCGACGGGCACGATCGGCTTGCTCATGGACTGCGATACCACGGGCATCGAGCCCGACTTTGCGCTCGTAAAGTTCAAGAAGCTGGCCGGCGGCGGTTACTTCAAGATCGTCAATCAGTCGGTGCCGGAGGCGCTCAAGCGCCTGCGCTATTCGGAAGTGCAGATTCGCGAGATCGTCGCGTACATCTCGGGCACGAACACGCTGCTCGGCGCTCCGCACGTCAACCGCGCCGTTTTGAAGGCGCGCGGCCTGCTGGACGAAGAGCTCGGCAAGGTGGAGAGCGCGCTGCCCGGCGTGTTCGACTTGAACCTGGCGTTCGCGCCCTGGGTAGTCGGTAAAGATGCTTACGAGCGCCTGGGCGTGACGGCAGACAAGCTGTCGCGGCCCGGCTTCAATTTGCTCAAGCACCTGGGCTTCAGTGACAAAGAAGTCGAAGAGGCCAACGACGTGATCGTCGGGCGCATGACGATCGAAGGCGCACCGTACCTGCGCGACGAGCACTACGCCGTATTCGACTGCGCCAACCGCTGCGGCCGCATCGGCAAGCGCTTCCTGGCGCCGATGTCACACGTGCGCATGATGGCCGCCGCTCAGCCGTTCCTGTGCGGCGCCATCAGCAAAACGGTGAACCTGCCGAACGAGTCCACCATGGACGAGGTGCGCGAGATCTACGAAGAGGGCTGGAAGCTCGGCTTGAAGGCCGTGGCGCTCTACCGCGACGGCTGCAAAGCCTCGCAGCCGCTCTCCACGTCCAGCAAAGAGCGTTCGGAGAGCAGCGAGGAGACGCCGGCCGCCACGGCCATCGTTCCCTCCCTGCGCCCGACCGGAACGCGCGTGCGCTTGCCCAAGAAACGCCGCGGCTTCACGCAGGAGGCGCTCGTCGGCGGTCACAAGGTATTCCTGCGCACCGGTGAGTACGAAGACAGCAGCCTCGGCGAAATCTTCATCGACATGCACAAGGAGGGCGCCGCCTTCCGCTCGCTGATGAATTGCTTCGCCATGGCCGTATCCGTCGGGTTGCAATACGGCGTGCCGCTCGAGACGTTCGTGGAGCAATTCACGTTCACTCGCTTCGAGCCGCACGGCGTGGTCTCGGGTCACCCGAACATCAAGTTCGCCACGTCGATCGTCGATTACATCTTCCGCGTGCTCGGGGTCGAGTACCTGCAGCGCTACGACTTCGCACAAGTGAAGCCCGCTGAAGCACCGGCCGTCATCGAGGATCCGACGGTCCCCAAGCTCGTCGCCTCCCCGGTCGAGACCGCCGCACCTGCAACCAGCGAGGTGCGCGGCGCACTCGACGCGCAGCTCGAAGAAATGATGGGCGACGCTCCGGTGTGCGACGGTTGCGGCCACATCACCGTTCGCAACGGCGCCTGCTACAAGTGCCTCAACTGCGGCAACTCGATGGGCTGCAGCTAAAAGGCCAGAATCCTCGTGACAGCGAGAAGGCGCCGGCGAGCTCCGCCAGCGCCTTTTCGCGTTTGTCGCGGAGTCAGCCGGTCTCGAAATTTCGCTCGGCGTACCGTAAGCCCCGAAAACCCGCGCCGTTATAGAACTGCCCTCCCCCCTCATTGTGCATTTTCGGCCAGTGTTTAGTAAAAGGGTCACGATGCTGACTCGCGGCATGATCTGCGCCGGACTACTCCTCGCCTGTTCCACCAGCTGTAAGCAGAAGGACGAAGCGCCCCCGCCGCTCGCGTCTGCTGCGCCGGAATCCCCTGCGCCGCCTCCGGCTGCGCCGCAGCCTGCACCGCTGGCAACGGGAACCGCAATCCCCGCTCAGCCTGCGGACGCCGCTGCGGTCGTGGACGACGCCGCCTCGGACGCTGCCAGCACGGCTGATGCGGCCACGGCCGCCGTGGACGCTGGCAAGAAGCCCAGCGCTGGTGCCGGCATCAAAGGTTGCTGCGCCGCGCTCGCAAAGGCAGCCAAGGGTGACAAACAAGCCAATCGCTACAAGGCCGCGGCGGCCGTGTGCAGCGGCTTGGCCCAAAGCGTCAACGCCGGCACCGCCAGCGCCGGCGCCGCGCGCACCACGCTGCGCGCGCAACTTCAAGGCGTGCCCATTCCCGGTGGCTGCTGAGAGGCCGCCACTTTTCCTGCGTCAAACTGCGGGCCGCGGCCCGCTCGGAGGACCGAGATGAAAACTGCTTCGCAATCCGCTGTGAGAACCGTGCTCGTTGCTATCGGCGTCGGGGCGTTGCTCCCGCTCGCCGCGTTCTCCGCACCGGGCTGCAAGAAAGACGAGCCGCCTCCCCCGCTGCCTTCGGCCGCGCCGGCGCCCACTCCGGCCGCGCCGGTCGAGCTCGCGCCGGAAGATGCTGGCGCCGACGTGTTCGACGCCGGTGAAGATGCCTCGGACGCCGCGGTCAAGAAGGTCGGCACCGGGGGTGGTGGCGGTCTCGCGCGCTGCTGTGCTGCCCTTCAACAGAACGCGGCCAGCGCGCCTCCGCCCACGAATACGTACATGCTGCAAGCTGCGGCCGTCTGCAACGCAGCGGTCGCCGCCGGCAAGGACAAGAACAGCGTGGTGGGCGCGCTGAGCGGCGCGGTCAGAGGCGCCGGCTTGCCCGCCGCCTGCCGCTAGTCGTCGTACTCCGCACCCCGAGGTGGTCGAAGCCGTCTGCCAGGCGGGTGGCGCCGCCGCCGGCGTGTTCGAGCACCGTTCCGCGGCCGCGCTCCACCCGTCCAATACGACGAGCCGTGCGCGGCCGCTGCGCTGCTGGGCCCGCTGCCAGCAGCGCGTAGTCCTCGCCGCCGTACAGCGCGAGCTCGAGAGCGGGCACGCGCACGGCGCGCGCTGCCAGGTCGAGCTCCGGCGCGAGCGCGCCGCGCAGCGCGGCTTCCTCGAAAACGACCCGCACCCCACTGGCATCCGCCAGGCGCGCGGCGTCACCGGCCAAGCCGTCCGACACGTCGAGCGCGGCGCGGGCTGCACGAGCCAGACTCGCGCTCTGATCCAGCCGCGCCAGCGGCCTCCGAAAAGCCTCCACACAACGCTTCAACGCCTTGCTGCGCGCTGCACGGCCGCTCCGCAGCAGCTCGAGGCCGGCGCGAGCCAGGCCCACGTCACCGATCAGCCAGAGCTCGTCACCTGCGCGCGCTCCCGAGCGCAGCAGCGGCTTCTCGCACTCGCCGAGCACGGTGGTGGTGACGGAGAGCTCGCCGCCACGCGAGAGATTACCGCCGATGATCGGACAGCGCGCCTTGCGAGCGGCTTCGGCTTGCCCGCGCGCGAGCGCGACGAGCTCGGCCTGAGCGTCTGCTGCCGGCAAAACGACGTTCGAGAGCGCCGCCAGGGCGCGTCCGCCCATCGCCGCCACGTCACTCACGGCGGCCTGAAACGAACGCCAGCCCACGTCTTCCAGGCTGAGCCACGCGCGATCGAAATGAACCCCCTCCACACATGCGTCGCTGGTCCACACCAGCGTCCTCGCGCCCGGGAGCTCGAGCACCGCAGCGTCATCGCCGATGCCGACCGCGAGCTCGGGTAGCGCGCCGGCTCGGACCCGGAACAGCTCGCTGAGCCGGCTCACGGCGCGCGCCTCGCCGGATGCTCCCCGCGAGCGCGCGGCCCGCTTCACGGTTCTCTCATGCCCCACGACGCCGCCGTTCAAGTCATGGTCGCGCGGCGGCTCGGCAACGTGACGACGAACACGGACCCATTCGGATGATTGCTCTCGATGCGCACGTTCCCATCGTGCGCATCGACCAGGCGCTTGACGATCGAAAGCCCGAGACCCGTGCCGCCCTGCTCGCGCGTCGAGCTCGAGTCCACCTGGTAGAAGGCGTCGAATACGCGCGTGCGTTCGATCTCCGGAATGCCGATACCGGTGTCCGCGACGCGCAGCTCCACGGCGGTGCGTTTGGTGCTCAAGAGCACGAGCCCACCACCCTCTGCATCGGAAACCGAGTCCATGCTGGTGATTTGCCCCGAGAGCGTGACAGTGCCGCCCGACGGCGTGAATTTCACGGCATTTTCCGTCAAATTCAGCAGAATCTGGCGCATGCGTTCTGGATCCCCCCAGAGCTGCGGCAAGGGTCCGTCGATGCGTACGCCGATTTCCACGCCCTTCTTGCGTGCGGTGGGCGTCAGAGTCTGTGCCACGTCGTGAACGAGCGCGCGCACGTCCACGTTCTGCTTGCGCATGCTCATCGTGCCACTCTCGAGCTTCGAGAGATCGAGCAAGCCCTTGATCAGACCGAGCAGCTGTTCACCCTTTTCACGGATGGTCTGGATGAACTCGCGCTGCTCTTCCGTCATGTCGCCGGCGATGCCCTCCACGAGCATCTCGCTGTAACCGATGATGGACGTGAGCGGCGTTCGCAGCTCGTGAGATACGGTAGCGAGGAAGTTGCTCTTGAGGCGGTCGAGCTCTTTCAGCCGATCGTAGGCCTGTTGCAGCTTGGTGTTCTTGTCCTGAAGCTCCCGATAGCTGTCACGCACCGTGGCCAGGTGCATGTTGCTCGTCAGCAGCGCTTTGTGGCCGCTGAACAAAATCAGGTCCAGGCTGCGGCGCAGATGCCGCGCGATCTGCGCGACCGTCTCTTCGCGCGCCCGCGGCATCTCCAGGAGCAGCGTGCGCGCGCGGCCGCGATCGATGTCCGGCTCGAGCTCGACCAGCGAGTCCGGCAGATCGGCGACGTGCGCCGGCAAAAAGGGCCCCAGGATGAGCCGGCCAATCCGACGTGCGTCGTAGGTGATGCTGACGACCCGGTACACCGCGCCGCTGATGCACGGATACGTGACCTCGCCCTCGTTGCCGGGGTTGATGGCCTTGATTGCGCTCACCACCTCGGCCAGTGCGAGGCGGCAATTTTTCATCGTGTTGAGGTACGTGTAGAGCTTTTGATGGCTGGTCGCGTCGGCCAGCATCACACCCGTTTCACCGAACACGCGCAGCGGGATGTGAAACAGGTCGTAGAAGCTCTGCACCATCTCACCGAGCGCATCGCGATCGACCAGATCTTCCAGACCGATTCCGCGTCCCAGCGCCAGATCGTCGAGCGTGCGTTCCGTGGCGATCGCGGGCATCAGGGCACCGCCTGCGGTCTCGAGATCGCCGCGCTCCCACCGACGCGCGAGCCGAGGATCTGCGCCACGCTGCCCTTATGGCCGAGCTTGGCGGCCACCTGCGCGAGCAACGCTTCCGAGTCGCAACCGAACTTGCGGCTCAGGTCGTGCTCTCGTTCGAGCGCGCTCCAGGTCAAGTGCAAGAGGCCCATGAAGCTCTCCACCACGCCGGGGCCGCGTGTGGCCACGGCGAGATAGACCGGCTCACGACCCTGGGCGGCGAGCTCGGCGATCTCTTCGTCGCTGCGCACGTTCGGCAAATCGCGTTTGTTGAACTGGATGATCAGCGGCATTTGCTTCAAGTTCAGGCCGTTCTGCTTCAAGTTCTCCTTCAGGTCCATGAAGGCTTCGGCGTTGTGCTGAACCTCGTCGGCGCGAGAATCTGCCACGAAGGCAATACCGTCTGCGCCCTGAACCACGAGCCGCCGCGTCGATGCGTGGATCACCTGCCCCGGCACCGTGAACACCTTGACCCGAATCGACAGGCCGCCCTGACTTCTGAAATTGAGCGGCAGCAGATCGAAAAAGAGCGTACGATCGTCGCGCGTTTCGAGTGTCATCAGACGCCCGCTGGCATCCGAATCACACGCCTGATGCAGTGCCTGCAGATTCGTCGTCTTTCCACTCAGCGCGGGGCCGTAGTAGACGAGCTTTATCGTGAGCTCACGGGCACTGAAGTCCAGCTGCACAACCTGTGACAGTACCCTACCGAGCTCGGGGTTACCACCAGCCGTGCGCGCTTCGGGAGCCTCGTGGCAAACCCGCTCGTAGTGCTCCTCTGGCTTGGGGCGGCCGCGCCAGCGCCCGCTCACGACGAACAACTCGCGCATTTCGCAGCAGCGCACCATGTGCGACTTCGAGACGCCGCGTACACGGTGCCCGGCACCGCAGGCTTGTCCGAGTACGATCCCGCGCTAGTGGATGAGCTCGAAGGGCTGCTCGAGAAGGCGCGTCTCGCTTCCGGCGCAGGCGACGAAACGGCCGCGCTCGCTCATATTCAAAGCTTGGATCGGACTTTGCGGGCCCATGCAGAGCTGCCCCAAGCCGCCTGGCTCATGGCAGAACGCCTACATATCGAAGCGTATCTGCTGGAACGCCACGCGGGCCAGCAGAGCCGCGCCGAAGAGCTCCGCCGCGCTGCACGGGCGCTCGAAGGACAGCGTGCGCAAGTTTACAGGCCGGCTGGCGAGGAGCGCGCTCCTCCCGGCCCCCCGCTCCCGCCCGATCCCACGGCCGGCGACGCTGGCGCTCCGGTGCGCGTTTCGGGCCTGGTGCGGGGCGACGTGCTCGAGTGGAACGGGCGGCCGAGCCGCGCCAGGCTCCGCGTACGGCCTGGCCCGCATCACGTGCGCCTGCTCCGCGGCGGACAGCTCGCATGGGCACAGTGGATCGACATTGCGGCAGGTGCCCCGGAAACGCGGCTCCGCATGCCCGCCGCCGACCCGTGCAGTCTACCCGTCCTGGGTTCGACGCGGGTCACGGGAAGTCGAGTGCTCGCAGCTGCCACGCGCTGCGAGCGCTGGGCCGTCGCTCGTCCCCACGGAGCGGCCGCGATCGAGATCGCCCTGTGCGCTGGCGCACGCTGTGGCAACCTCCAGCGCTGGCCGGTGCCGAGCGATGCATCTTCGGCTCCAGCGGGGACCGTCTCGGAGCGGAGCTGGCCTATCTGGGCACCCTACGCGCTGGTGGGCGCCGCCGCCTTGGCCGGCACGGGCATCGTGCTTTGGCGTCTGGGAGTCTTTGACCGAGACGCACCCGAGCCGCGTGTGATGTTCAGCGGACCGGCAGCGCTGAGCTTTTGATCGCCCGGAAAGCACGACTGAGCGAGGCGCTAGCGCACACTCTGCCAGCGCGCGCGGGCGTCAGCGATGGCCTCGAGGACGCGCACCCGCGCGGGACCGCCCACGACACTGCGGCGCTCCACCGCGGCTTCGGGATCGAAGGCACTGCGTGCTTCGGGCGTCGCGAGCGCCGGGTGCGCCGCTGCGAGCGCCTCCGCGGGCAGCTCGGCGAGATCCACACCGCGAGTTTCCGCCTCGCGCACCAAACCGCCCACGACGTGGTGCGCCTCGCGAAACGGCATACCGTGCCGCACCAGCAGATCCGCCACGTCCGTCGCGCACAGATGCCCGCCATCGAGCGCCTTGCGCAGGCGCGCGCGGTCGAACGCTGCCGAGCGGATGGCTCCCGTGAGCGCGTGCAAGCTGAGGAGCGCGCTCTCGAACGCATCGAAGAGCGGACGCTTGTCCTCCTGAAGGTCGCGCCCGTAGCCGAAGCACAGACTCTTTTCGAGCACGAGCAAGGCGTTGGCGCAGCCGATCAAGCGCGCGCATTTGCCGCGCACGAGCTCCGCCACGTCCGGGTTCTTCTTCTGCGGCATCATCGACGAGCTCGTGGCGAACGCGTCACTGAGCCGGATGAACCCGAACTCCTGGCTCGACCAGATCACGATCTCTTCGCCGATGCGCGACAGATGCACGCCGAGGATGGCCAGCGCACAGCCGAGCTCCATCAAAAAATCGCGGCTGCCGGTGGCGTCGACCGAGTTTCTCATGGCGCGCTCGAAGCCGAGCTCGCGTGCGACACTTTCGCGATCGATCGGGAAGCCCGTGCCGGCAACGGCGCCAGCCCCGAGCGGCGACTCGTTCAAGCGCCCGAGCGCGTCCCACAGCCGGCCGCGATCGCGCCAGATGAGCTCTTGCCACGCCATCAGATGGTGCGAGAGCCGGCTCGGCTGGGCGCGCTGCAGATGCGTGTAGGCGGGCATCAGCGTATCGATCTCATTTTCCGCGCGCTCCACGAGCACCAGGCCGAGCTCGGCCAGAACCGCCAGCGTCTCGTGTGTCTTCTTCCGCGACCAGAGCCGCAAATCGGTGGCCACTTGGTCGTTGCGTGAGCGCCCGGTGTGCAATTTGCCGCCCACTGGACCGACGATGTCGGTGAGGCGCGCTTCGATGTTCATGTGCACGTCTTCTTTCGCCTCGTCCCAGACGAAGCGGCCCTCGCGGATCTCGGCGGCGATTTGCTCGAGCCCGCCGACGATTTGCTCTACCTCGGAGACATTCAGCACGCCGGCGGCGCTGAGGCCGCGCGCGTGCGCGATCGACCCCTGAATGTCTTCTTCCCAGAGCTCGCAGTCGATGCGCACGCTGGTGTTCAGCTCGTGCATCGCTTGGTCCACCGCATTCGGCAATCGCCCGCCACGCGCTACGCTCATGTCACTTCTGCCTTTGACGGCGGCTTCGCCGTTCGGCGCGGATCTACGCACGGAAATCCCACGCCGCCAAGCGCGGCGCTTCGCGCCTGACGCTCAGGCGGTCAGCTCGGGGCTCGGCGCGGGCTCACGGCTCTTGGCAGCGGCGAGCTCGCTGAGGCGCGTGCAGAGGGCGCTGAGCTCTTGCGCTTCCCGATCGCACGTTTCGAGCTCGCGCTCGGCGCCGGACGCGCCGTGCGCGCGTT